>JAZRVS010000039.1:0-17677 GCA_045599365.1 Bacteroidales bacterium | reverse complement strand
CTCAACTCCTTGGCTCACAGAACGACATGGCTACGATCCGACTTAAACTTTCCCTTTTTTGTTGTGTCCAACTTTTGGGGTTCACATCAAAAAAGGGAAGTTTACAGATGTAATAGTATCAAAATTAATCATTCTTAATCTCCTTATTCTTAATCTCCTTATAGTTCACAAATTTTCCGTTTCTGGCATTATAGTGCAAACGGTAGTTCTTCCCATCACGCTGAGACTTGAAGGTGTAATAGAATTGTTTGAACTGTTTCTTTTCGAAAAACACATCTTCGGGTTCATAATCACTCCAACTTAATAAATAAACATAGGGAATTAAATCTTTAGGCTCTCCTCTAAATGGATAATACATTCTTTTTTCTTGTATAGTTGATGACGGATATTTATAAAGCGTATCTCCCGAAACTATTTTACTTTTTTTATATGACTTTGCATTATCTCGAACGTATAGACTATATAATTCAGCTTTATTCTCCAAAAAAGAAGATGCGTGACGAAAAAAAAACTTATAATCTAAATTTTTTGGCTTGCCAAATGTCACACATGTCGTACATGCACAATAATGTTTATTAAAATGAACTGCAACAAGACCTATACTAATATCGTTCTCTTTGTATTTAATTGTAACAGAATAGTAATCGTATGCCTTCCCTGGAATTGAATATTTTAGTTTTATAGGATTTAATTTGACTTCCATATTTTCGAATACATAAAACAGATGAAGTCTTGTTAGTAATTCATCAATTTGTTCGTTATTGGAATTGATTCTTTTTCTATCGTTATATTTTGCTTTTTTGAATTGATTAATATTGTTACAAGAAATTCCTCCAACTTTTATGTCTGCCTTAATAAAATTTTTTAAAATTTCTATTTTACACAACGAATCGCATTCTTCCTCACATATACGAGGAACTATTTTTCCAACGTGGTTAATGCTCCATGGCTCGTTCTTTATAAACATTTCACCACGTTTTTGCGGACTAAAACAAAGTACACACTCATTACAATCAAGTATATGATGATTTGCTGAAGCATTATACCCCACAGGGAATAAAACTGAACAAGACGTTAAAAACGGAATAAACAGTAAAATTATAATTTTATGAGTATTCATATACGCTTCCTTTTTTTGTATACTTCCCATTTTTTGGACATAGTAAAACTATCCAAATCTTTTCAATTCACAAATTTTGCGGCTTATTAGTCATTGTTTGATGATACACTATTTGGGTTCAATACAAACAGCCAAACGCCCACAATGGAATTTTCCGAAATACAGCCGATTCTATACCATCGGCGGCAACAAATGCTTTTGCTTCATTCTTTACTTGAGAAAAACCTTTGTCCTCGCCCCCAACTTCCACAACAATAGTTCCGTCAACCTTGAAATCACCTGCTTTTATTCCACCGTATTCCACAATATGTCCTGCGGAAGCAAGTTGATTACAAAAAAATGTTTCTCGGGCAGTTCCTATTTGTGGCTTTACATTCGACAGAACGTACAACAAATTCGGATTGTCCAACAAAATTTTATCTGGTTTCTGCAAATCGGTTATCGTAGATAAATTCGTGAACAATCTTCGTATAAGATTTGCCTCTTCAAGATAACGCAAATAATTCAAAACCGTCAATCGTTGAATCGATATGGTTGACGATAGTTTTGTTATGTCAACTTCATAAGGAACCATTTGCGAAATTATCTGCAACAGTGCTTTTATCTTTCGTGTATTGCCAACTTCCAGTTTCCTATTAGTGGTCAACTCCACGTTTATGATATAATTCACTACGTTTTCAACCTGTAACGGATATGTCCTCTTGTTTTCAAAATAAAAAGGATAATATCCATTTTGTAGATATTTTGCAAAGTGTTCCAACGGGCGACATATTGATTTAACCTGTGCACAATAATCGTTAGGAGACGACAACAATTTTTCTAACGAAACTTTCTCCAATTTCACACCTGCCTCAAACCACAAAAATTCCCTATACGACAAACCTGGCATATTGTACTCGACCATTCTTCGAGACAAATCCGCACCTCCATCATTCAGCTGAATCAATGATGAACCACTTAATACAATATGCATATCATGGTGAAGATCGTATATCTCTTTTACCTCACGACTCCAATTTTCATATTTATGAACTTCGTCTATGAAAAGGTATTTTCCGCCGAGCCTTGCGAATTTTTCGGCAGTATCAACAAGAGTGTGTTCCGCGAAATAACTGGTATCTGCCGAACAATACAGCACATGACGGTCATCAAGAGAAAAATGTTTTTTGATGTATTGTTGCATAAGTGTTGATTTACCAACCCCCTTGGGACCTTTTATTACGATTAAACGCGAAGACCAATCAATTTCATCAATAATACCACGAATAAAATCCATTGGTACAACAGCCAGATAATTGTCGTGATATTCAAATAATTTTTCCATATTTCAGATTTTTCACAAAAATAATGTTTTTTGCAAAAAACACAATGTCGCGCAAAATGTTTTTTACAGAAAACAAACTACTGACAATTTTTCATAACAGTAGATTATTTTGAAGGAAGGGTACAAGAAACAGAAAAACTATAGGCAATATGTAACGAAAAAATTGCACAAATTGGATTTTTTTCAAATCTAATCAATTTTGGGAATGTTATACCTCTTAACCATAAAAAATACGAATTATCGTTGTGCATTATTCGGAAATAAAAGAATTTAGAACAATCTTCTCGTACATAAAAAACGCCAATGACCTTACTCCTTGCTTCTTGAATTAAAAACTGACGACTGATACCAAATTACAAAATGATTGTGCTACCAACGTGTATATTGTTTCAAAAAAATATATACATTTGCGTGCATCTTGTAGAGATGAATTATGTATCAAATACTCAAGAAATATATGTGTTTATAATTTTAAGAATATGAAAAAGAATTTTTTATTTATCATTGGCTTATTCTCAATTTTAGCGTTTTTCTCGTGTAAAAAAGATGATGACAAAACGCCAGAAGTAGCTTACGAAATACTTGAAGAACAAGATTTTAGTGCTGAAGAATACGCAGATTTTCTTTTTGGTCCAGAGAGTTTGGAAAAAGCATCGTCGGAACGCGACCAGTTTTTTGCAGACCATAATGCGTTGGAACAAAAAATAGCAGAAAAGGTTGGTGATAATGGTATTGCTGTCCAATACAAATATGTTCGATTCTCTTATCCGTCAACTGATGCGCGCAACAATACGATACGACTTTCGGGTACCTTGGCATTAGCTTATTATTGGGCATTTGGAGATCACTATCTTGATCCAGACAACATTGTTTTGGATTGTCACTGGACAAAAGGCAAAGATGCAGAAGTTTGCGATATTAACTATTGGAAAGAACATCAAAGTACAGGAGCATGGCTCATGGGTGCATTCGATGCCATTCCATCGTTGTCGTTCGCTGCTCGGGATATGTTGGTGATTGTTCCAGATTATTTAGGATATGGAAAAACAATTTCGTATGTCCATCCTTATTTGAATGAAAGACTTATAGCAAAAAATAATTACGATGCCGTTGTTGCTGCAATCCAATACATTAAAGACAAATATGACGCTTCTTTGGAAAGCGATGTTGACATGGCAATAATTGGTTATTCGCAAGGTGGTGCCGTTGCAATGGCTTCTGCAATGTATTTTGCAGAAAAGAACGACGCCAATGTTAAAAAATGGAATTTGAAGAGAGTTTGTTGCGGAAGCGGTCCTTATA
This sequence comes from Bacteroidales bacterium, assembly GCA_045599365.1. Taxonomy (GTDB): domain Bacteria; phylum Bacteroidota; class Bacteroidia; order Bacteroidales; family UBA1715; genus UBA1715. The sequence continues at coordinate 13,931 of JAZRVS010000039.1, read as the reverse complement.
ACCCAGTTAAAACGATGCAAACATACTATGAAAATGATGATAACTATTATCCAGCAGCACTTCCAATGGTTTTAATGTCGATGTTCTATTCGTACCCAGAAATTATGGAAAGAAATGGACATACTATGGATGATTATTTCTGCGAAGCATTGAAGGGTTCAGACCTTATGACTCGAATTGTAAGTAAGGGGTATACCGTTGACGAATCAAATGAATATATGGCTCAATTGGTTACTGGTAGCAAAAAATTACCTATCAAATGTTCTCAATTCCTATCGAAAGAAGCATTAGATCCTGAAAGTGACATTTACAAGAATTTGATGGAATGCCTAGAAAAGAACAATTTGACGAATAAAACGTATTGGCCAAAATTGCCAGATGTCGAATATAAATTTTACTACACTTTTAACGACAAAGTTGTTCCTCCTACCAACACAACGGAAATGATGACACGATTGATTGAAAGCGGACGTTCTTATACCGAAGAAAAAGAAGAAAATGAAAACCATTCTGATTATGGATCTTCTTTCTATAAGGATCTTATGTTCACAAAAATATCAAATTGGTGTAAAGAATAGCAATTAGGCTATAAACGATTAAAAAGACTGTTCCACATCTATGGAATGGTCTTTTTTTGTGGTAAAACAACGGGAGTTTTCTTTTTTGCTATGAAAACCTTACATTTGTAAACACTTTATTTTAAGTCTCAACGTGCAAAGATTTATACATATATTTCTTTCGATAGCAATTTTGTATTTGACTGGTTGTCAAAAAGATAAAGACAATCATCTGGAAAAAGAAATTTGCGAAATCACGCTTATGATGGATCCAAATGGATTAGGAGATCTTGGCCATAACGATATGATTTATCAAGGAGTTGCTGATTTTTGTTTTTCGGAAAAATCTGTTGACCAAATTTTAGTTGTTCCGTCCAATTGGGACGATGCCCTAACAAAAATAAAGCAATGGCAAATAGATACAACCAATCGTTTTTCACGGAGATTGTTGATATTGGCTAACGAAAATTATGGTAAAATAATTGATTCATTGCACTTAAAAAATACGTCTAACTCTCAAATATTACTTGTTGGAGGATTAGATACTTGCTATGATGTATATACTCGCTCAATTAGTATGTATGGATTAAGTTGTTGGGCTGGATATGTAACAGCAAAGCTGTTCATAAATTTTAAAGACGAGCCGCATCCAACATTATATATACTTGCGGCAAACAACAAAGACAAAAATATACTTTCAGGTGTCGATGGCTTCGTCGCTGGTTTGCAGGCGATGTGGGGATATGCAGATGGAGCGTATGTTATAGATTATGTCAGCCAAGAAGCAAACGGCGGATATTCCGATTTTGAGGAAATGTATAAATTATTGAAAAACAGGCCAAAAGACTTGAATTTTATATATCCGTTATTCAATGGTAATAATATGCCGTTACTGTATTATTTTCTGCATAATGAAACAGACATGATACATACAACCGATGACCAATTATTTTACATGTCGGGAACAGATGTACACAACGAAATATCAAAAGTAACACCATTTGTGTTGTATAGTGTCTATGCAAATTTTACATCGTTGGTGTCGAATTTTCTTTACGTTTGGTACGATAGGAACGAACTACCATTACACAAAATAGAATGCTTTGATGGCAATTATGTTCGTTATTCATATACCGAATATCTTCAGGACATATTTATGCTTGAAGAGGACGTATATACAGATATTATTGAAAAAGAACGACAATATCTTTATGGGAAAAATTAGAACTTCGGTATATAGTATTTTGTTGTTTTGCGTTGTGCTTATCAGTCTTAGTTCATGTAAAAAAGATGTTGATAGGGCGACAAAATCCATACGAATAGCTGCCATCGTGCCATTTGATAAAAATACGCACGAACGTTATCAAGATATAGCAAAATGGTTCAATGAAAATGTCGAACGTGCTCAAGAAAATAACGATGAGCAATATAGGCTTGATATAGAATGGTATGATGAAAATTCGGAAGATTTGAATGTCTTGTCGAAACAGATTGCTAATCGTAGAGATATCGTTGCTGTTGTTGGTCCACTTCATTCTTCAAATGTCGAAATTATTGCCAATAATCTTTCCCAAACAAAAAAAACTCATATTGCACCAATTGCTTCGTCGGCAGATTTGGTTAGAGGTTATGCTGGGAAAAATTTTTTCTGGAGCTTATGCGAAACCGATATTACACAATGTGAGCTGTTACTTACTTTGGCAAAGGAGTCGTTGTACAATGATGTTACTCTTGTGGCTTCCAGTTCAACCTATGGAAAAACATTCTCCGACTGGATACCATTTCAGGCGTTGGAAATGGGTTTAAATATGAGAAATGTCCAAACGTATGAGCAAGGCGAACTACAGGAATGTGTCCAAAAAGTCTTTGAAACAAATAAACAAACGGTAATTTTTGCATTGGACGATTACAAGGACGTTGCTATCGTTCAGGAAGAATATAATAAATGTAATGACAAATACACCATAAACCTACTTTATACGGATATCGTTGATGATCCAGGAATTGTAAATTATCCACAATCGCTATTGGATGGCATGACAGGTGTTTCAATTGTGCCAGATCCAAATTCAGGATTCGAGATAGCATATAATATGCGCTACTTACGTTCGTCAACGGCAGGTGAAAGTCAATTTTATGACGCACTCACCATGCTATTCCTGAGTGGAATCTATATGGATGTACATCCAGAAATAACTAATTTGTATGAGTCAACCAAACAAATTGTTTCAACCGATGGAGACGATTTGCTTGTGTGGTCGTATGATGGACTGAAACGGGAAATTGATGCAATATGGAAAAAATCAAAACTTTACAATATAAGTGGAGCAAGTTCAGCGCTTGATTTTGATACGAAAGTGCAAACCAATATTACTAAATCGTACTATGCACGGTGGATGTATCTTTATGAAGAATTGTACAAAATAAACTATTATTCTTCGTCAGGTTCGTTCCGTACATTACCGACTCTTGCTGCTTGGAACTGGGATGTGAAAAAAACTCAGGAATTCAACAAAAATATATCAATATCATATCCTGAACATAAAAGCAATTATGCTTTGCTCATCGCGGCATCAAGCGAATGGTACAATTATCGCCATCAGGCTGATGTGCTCGATATGTACAACATTTTGAAACAAAATGGCTGGAACGATGAGCATATAATTTTGATTATTGAGGACGATTTGGCATACAATAATTTGAATCCGTATCGTGGAGTTATCAAAGTAAAACCAACTGGAGTAAATTTGTATAATAAAGCCATTGAAATAGACTATCATCTCTCAGACCTAAAACCGAGCGATATACAGAAAATTTTAACTGGACAAAAGTCGGAATCCTTGCCAAAAGTTATCAATCCAACGAAAAATGACAATATTCTTGTATTTTGGAGTGGACATGGAAGAAGTTCCGATAACGGAAAAACAGGAGATTTGTGTTGGAATTTTGAGCAGCCACAAAAATCGTTTAACAACGATGTTTTCGTCAATCTTTTGAATGCCATGCAAGGAAAATATCGAAAAATGCTATGGCTAATTGAATCCTGTCATTCGGGTGCCGTTGCACAATACTGCGACTCGTACCCAGGAGTAATGTGTATGACTGCGGCAAATCCTGTGGAAACTTCCAAAAGTGATGTTCACGATGAAGTGTTAGGTACGTGGATGTCGAATCGTTTTACATCGACAATAACAGAATGTTTGTACAAAAATCCATCAATTCTTTTTAAGGATTTGTATTTTGAGGTGAGTCGTCAAACAATTGGCTCGCATGTTTCAATCTACAATGCCGACAACTTTGACAATTTATATACGACTGGTTTGTATGAATTTATTGAGAATAAATAGACTAAATTTATAGCCCTATTTTTTAGTTTTATTTCCTCCCATGTAAATTTGTCTCCCCATTTATATCCTTGTTTTTCTTTTAGAAATTAATTGTACCAGTTCTTTGTCTTCTCCCTCTCGGTCCATAATTTCGTTATTATGCAAACAAGTATATAAAATTTCCAAATTATATATGGATTTTGAACTTACGTACTACTGTTTATATGACAAGATTGTAGTATATTTGCGTCCAAAGAATTGAGTAAAAATGAGTGCTTTCGATAAATCGGTAATTCTATCAAATGAGAACATTAGTGACTTTACCGAAGAAATAGTTGATGCATATAGTGTTGTTGCTGGTAAACGAGCAACGAATACCACAAAATTGTCTCTTCAAATAGAAGAGTTGTTGCTTCGCTATAAAGATCTTTATGGTGTACAAAATGCCTGTCACGTACGTGTAGTCAATCGGTTTAATCACGTTGTAATAACGCTTTCGCAACAAGGGAATCAAATAGATCCTCTACAAATGAACGAGAAATTGTTCGGTATGTACGACTGGTTGTCGCAACTTAATTTTGTACCAAAGTACAATTATTCTTCAGGAAGTTACAATGTTGTTACCATTTACGCAGAAAAGAAGCCATCGCGCAATGCTATGTTATACAAAATGTTAGCTGCATTGTTGTTGGCACTTGCTTTTTGTGGCATTTTGAATCTATTCCCGAATGCCGCATCATTTGTGAATGAAACAATTATTTCACCACTGTTTGCAAAACTTACGGCTGTTATGACAGCTCTGGCAACACCACTTGTTTTTCTCGGTGTTGTTACTGGCATTAGCGGTATGGGGAGTACTAGTTCCTTTGGAAAAGTTAGCTCAACATTGCTAAAAAATATGATGATAACATATTTTATCTCAGCCTTCATTTTTACGTTGTTCGCTGTTTTTGTGTACGGAATAGACGAATCTGCAAATGCTACAGGTAACATTTTCGCCGATTTATTAAAATTGATACTCGATGTGATACCAAACAATTTGGTTGTTCCCTTTACTGTTGATAACGATTTACAAGTAATTGCGATAGCTATATTTGTCGGTGTTGTTATGCTTATTTTAGGCAATAGCGTATCAAAAGTAAATGCATTTTTTCTTGAGGTTTCCAATATTGTGAACAAAATGATGGAACTTGTATGTCGTCTTTTGCCACTTATGGTCTTCTTAGGCGTTTGTAACCTATTTTTTGGAAAAGTTGAAGGACTTTCAAACATATATAAAATGGCAGTAGTTTGGTTGATTGCGTCAGCAGTAGTAGTGCTGTACATTTTCTTTAGATTAAGATTAGTTGCAAAAGTGCCTATCAGACTATTGTTCCGTAAGCAATTACAGACATTGATGATAAACTTGTCAACAAGTTCTCAAATAGCAGCCTTGCCAGAAAACTTGAATTGTTGCAAAAATAAATTCGGTATTGACAGCAAAATTGTAGATTTTGCCATACCGCTTGGTATTGTTACCTATATGCCAGCGGGTGCAATATTCTTAGGTTTATTACCTTGGTCATTGGCAGAAATTGCTGGTATTCCAATTACAATGGAATCATGCATATTGATATTGTTCAGTTCCATAGTGATTGCAATTGCAGCACCGCCAATTCCAGGTAGTGCATTTGCTGTTATGCCATTGATGTTTTCTATTTGTGGCGTTCCTATGGATATGTATCCACTTGCAGTACTGATGGGAACATTTATAGGATACGTACTTCCTGCAGTAAATGGCTATTGTATGCAATTGGAAGTTTTAATTATGGCAATAAAACAAAAACAAATAAATTTGGACATACTCACAAGTGAAGAATGTATTTAAATTGAATAATTATGAATTTAAATTTTGAAATAGTACAAAACGGTGACGAATTACAAGTGATTCTTGATGGATTTCTTAATTCACAATCAGCACAAGCATTTTCCGACGAACTTATTCCTGCACTTACTGGTATATCCGTATTAAAACTTGATATGACAAAGCTGAAATTCATATCTTCGGCTGGACTACGCGTAATATTCAAAGCTCGTCAAGTATTAGGTAAAGAGTCAAAAATTGTAGCTATTAAACCAATAGCCGACATACTTGATGTATTTTCTATCACTGGATTAGACAAAATGTTAACCATTGAATAAAAATGAATGTAAAACGGAATAGCATTACAACAAAAATAGTTCTATTGTGTGTCGGATTTGGTGTCGTTGCTTCTATAGGAGCGTGGCTATTATTCGAAGAAACAATTACTAAAATTGAATACGAACACGTTTTGGCAACAGAACGTAACGAGTGCTATTTCTTAGAAAAACATCTTGGCGAAGGAAAATGGCATGTAGAACAAGGCACCCAATTGTTTCTTGGTGACACTTTTATTGGAGACGGTTCAAGACAAAATGCAAACATAGCTCCATTCGAAGAATTTGAAAAACTTACAGGTTCTTTGTGTTACACCATGTTGCGTCTTCCCGATGGAAACTATTTACGCATAGCAGGGAGTACTCGTGGTGCCGATGGCGACACTATTGTAGGTACGTTCATAGAAGATTACGTATCAAAATCACTTGACGAAAAGGGAGAATTTTACGGACCAGCTAATGTTGTTGGGGTTCAAATATATTGTTATTATAGGGCACTATACGATGAAACCTCCAACAAACCACTCGGTTGCATCGTGTTGGGACATAATATTTCGGAAATTAAGGAACAAGTTGCACTTTTCCAACGTCAATATTGCTTTATTCTCTTGGGATTCATTCTCATCATGATATTGGCATTTTATATTTCTCTCAGTGGTTGGAGAAAATCAATTATACAGATAAAAGAATACCTTGGAAGAATTGGTGGCGGTGAATTTCCAGATGAAAAACTGCGAGCAACAACAACCGACGAGATAGGACAAGTTGTTGATAGCGTCAATTCCATGGTTGTTTCTCTCAAGCAACATAAAGATATGTGTAACGATTTGAATATTGCTAAACAAATTCAAACGTCGGCACTTCCTAAGGAGGATTTTCATTCGGAACATGCGGAAATATCAGCGTCTATGTACACTGCGAAAGAAATCGGTGGCGATTTTTACAATTATTTTCAAATTGACGAAACTCACATCGCCATTGTTGTTGCCGATGCCGAAGGTAAAGGAATTCCAGCTGCAATGTTAATGATGAAAGCCAAAACTCTCATTGATAGTTTCTTAAAAATATATCTTAGTCCAAAGACCATTCTTGATGCTGTTAATACTGCTTTGTATGAAAATAACGACACGTGTACGTTTGTAACAATTTGGTTGGGAATTTGCAATTTATCAACTGGAGAATTACGTATTGCAAATGCGGCTCATAATGTTCCATTCATATCGTATAATGGTGGTAAATTTGAAAAATTGGTTGGCCCCCACGGTTTCCCTGCTGGTGCTACAGATGATTTATGTTTGGATGAATTTTCCGTTTCCTTACATGACGGAGATAGGATTTTCTTATATACCGATGGAGTAACAGAAGCCTTCAGTGAGGACACGAAACAATATGGCGAAACTCGATTGCGTCAAGTTTTGAACGATTTTAGAGGAGAATCTATTCAAGATTTGATTCATTCCGTACATACAAATTTGGTTGCTTATACTAGTAATGTCGGACCATCAGATGATGAAACAATGGTCGCTTTTAAATTTAAATCTTAAGATACTTAATATGAAAAAAATTATTCTACAATTAGTTGTATGTGCTTTATTACCATTATGTTTGTTTACTTCTTGTAACAAAGACGATGAAAATCCCCAATATGCTTATTATGCCGTAGCCGCAAAAGACACACAATTGGAATCTATGACCGATTTGGCAAATTGGACTACAATACAAAATGCCTACAAAGAAGCAATGGCGGCAATCGAAGGCGCTGAAGTTGATTTCAATGGGAAAGTTTGCCTAAAAGGTGATTATGACAAGAGCGATGCAAAAATAAAAGCTGCGTGTGTTAGTGTTGAAGAAGAATTGAGTTCCATCAGACTTGATGGCTACCTAACAATGTATGTAACAGCAACATATTCAACAAAACCAGATATTGTTGAGGTGTATGCTTGCAACTATGGAAATTAGAGCCTATATATTACTTTACATCTGTATAATATTATGAAAACCAAATCATTTATAACTGCACTTCTATTATTATTTTCTTCTGTTCAATTATTTGCTACAATAGAAACACCTCCATTCAGAATTGTTTCTAATGCAATAGATAGTGATAATATACAAACATTTATTATACATTATGTGTCTGTTTCTGCGGACGGAACAAGTAAAGATACCGTTTCGGGGTTAATATCAATTCCCCTAAAAGAAGAAATACTTACAGCTGTTTTGGATTGTCATCACACCATTGCCTCCAATCAAGAAACACCTTCGGTGCAAGGAGAAACAGCAAGTGCGGCTTTGCTTCGTTCAATTGCTTGTATCATAGCTCCCGATTATTATGGTTATGGTGTTACCGCTGATAAACCACATAATTATCTTTGTCACAAGCAAAATGCAACAAATGCCATAGATTTAGCATTGATAGCACGTCATCTATTTGATAGTTTAGAAGTGAAATTTGATTATGACGCTTTGTTTAATTTTGGATATTCTCAAGGTGGTGCTGTTGCTTTAGCCGTTCACAAAGAAATGGAGGAAAACCAAGAACTTGCCGAATATCTCAAATTTGAAAAATCATATTGTGGAGATGGTCCATACGATGTTCCAGCAACATTGGAATATGTTTTTGGACTAGAAAAATTGCCAATGCCCGTGATTTTACCTTTGGTTATAAAAGGTTTTTTGACAGGATACCCACAATACTTTGCCGAAGGTAGAAAATTTAGCGATTTTTTTAATAGTAATCTTATTGAGGCTGGTTTGGAATCATGGATAGATAGTAAAAATTATACAACCGATGAGATATCAACAATGATGCTTGCTGTAACAAACGGAAAATCAACATTAGATGCTTTTGTCAATAATGATTTACTTGATCCAAATTCTGTGCTTCGCAAGGAAATTGAATCGGTTGCCCAAGCAACTACTGTATTGACAGGTTGGGAAGCAACACTGCCTATTAAATTTTTCCATGCTAAAAACGATGAGGTTGTACCTTTTCTTAATGCGGAAAATGCAATACAATCACTTGGGTTGAATGACGATGAAAACAGTCTTTTTGTTGGTAGTATTTCTTACGACCATGTATCATTTGCAACATCATTTTACATAAATGCTGCAATTTACGACATGTACGCATTTATCTTAGAAAAACCAAAAGATTCTGGAGATTTCTTCTTGCCAGGTCCGCCATCTGCGGTAGAAGAATTGACCAAAGACGAGTTTGATATAAATGCACCTTCCTACGATATTCTTGGCAAGCCTATAAAAGACAGAAATTACCACGGTATCATATTCCAAAACGGAAAGTCATTTTTCAAAGAATAAAAGGAATATAAAACCAAAAGATAGCAATAGTAGTCAGTTCCCATTTTGATTTCTTTAACGGAAAGATGACTACACAAAGAGAATCGTCTGAAAACTGATAACTAAAACCTAATGTTATTCAGTTTAATATCTATAAGTCAAACAATTCCTTTTATTACACAAAAATCCGTATCTTCGCAACGTAAATAGTATTGAAATGTATCGCGATGAAAAACATATTATCTTTTTTTAAAAACAAATGGTTTATATTTGGTGTTAGCGCTGTATGTTGGATTTTGTTTGTCATTTGGCTTGGCAACTTTTGGTGGTTGTTGGGTTTAGGAATTATTTTTGACTTATGCATTACAAAAAAAGTTCCTTGGGCATTTTGGAAAATATATCAACCAAAATCAGCATTTGGGAAATGGGCAATGGGCTGGGTTGACGCAATCATTTTTGCCGTAATTGCAGCATCATTCATTAGAATTTTCTTCTTTGAAGCATATACAATTCCAACGTCTTCAATGGAAGGAACAATGCTTGTTGGCGACTATCTATTTGTGAGCAAATGCAATTATGGACCTCGCAAACCAATGACACCAATTTCGTTTCCTTTTGTCCATCACTCAATGCCATTTTCCAATGGAATGAAGAAATCGTATTCCGAGATTTGGAAACGTCCGTATGAAAGAATGGGAGGGTTTGATTACGTAAAAAATGACGACATTGTTGTTTTTAATTTTCCAGAAGGAGATACTGTTATTTTAACACGACAAAGTCAGAGTTATTATCAAATAAAACGTGATTTTATAGAAGATTCGATATTATATCCAATTTCCCAAAATGATTACATTCGGTTAAATAAATTGATGAGTCAAACATCTAATTTAGAAGATTGTTTTTTTGAATACTTTAAAGATTCCATTGTTGTTCGCCCACTTGACAAACGAGAAAATTACATAAAACGTTGCGTTGCTGTTGCAGGAGACACGTTACAAGTTGTTGGAGGAAAAGTAGTTATAAACGGAAAGCCACAAAAAGAAATAGAAAATTTACAGTTCCGTTATGATGTAGAAATATCAGCCCCTCTCAAACCTGCTATTTTTGAAAAACTCAACATTCGTGAATACGGAATGAGTAAAAATGGTTACATAATGTTTCTAAACGAAAAACAAGTAGAAGCACTACAAAAATACAATTCTATAAAAAGTATCCGAAAGAGTGAATTTCCCAATGGCTATCGCTACAAAGAATGTTTTCCTCAAGATGCTCGATACAATTGGAACAAGGATTATTTTGGTCCACTTGTTATTCCTCAAGCAGGAGTTACAGTGCCGTTAGATGGTTACAATTTACCATTATACAAACGAATTATTGAACTATATGAATCAAATTCACTACGAGTTGAAGAAGATAAAATTTACATAAACGACACTCTCGCAACAAGTTACACATTTAAGCAAGATTATTATTGGATGATGGGAGACAATCGAGACAATTCACAAGATTCGCGTTATTGGGGATTTGTACCAGAAGACCATATTGTTGGAAAAGCTGTTATCATCTGGTTCTCGTCAGAACAAACAAAACCATTCCCAACCAACATTCGTTGGAATCGTTTATTCAATATTATACATAAAGACTAAGCATGTCTCATTTGCCAACATTAGTATATGATTTAGCCTTAATAATGATTTTGGCTGGAGTCATTACGCTCGTATTCAAGTGGTTAAAGCAACCGCTTGTGTTAGGCTACATTGTTGTTGGTATCATTGCAGGACCGAGTATTGATATAATTCCATCGGTTACAGATAAAGCGGATATTTCAACGTGGGCAGACATTGGTGTAATATTTCTTTTATTTGCATTAGGACTTGAATTCAGCATAAAAAAACTTATGAATGTTGGTGCTGCCGCATTCATAACGGCATTTACCGAAGTAATTTCTATGCTTGCCATAGGGTTCATTTTTGGAAAAATTGTTGGTTGGGGAAACACCGAAAGTATTTTCCTTGGCGGAATGCTATCAATGTCGTCCACCACCATTATTATAAAAGCATTCGACGACTTGAATATTCGTGGTCAAAAATTCACGACTGTCGTTTTTGGCACATTGGTCGTAGAAGATATTGTGGCTATTTTAATGATGGTATTATTACCTACAATTGCAGTCAGTCAACAATTTGCAGGAATGGAAATGGTTGAAAGTTTACTCAAACTAGGATTTTTCATGATTCTTTGGTTTATTGTTGGAATCTTTCTTCTTCCATCATTCTTCAAGAAAGTCAAACATTTACTTACCGAAGAAATGTTACTCATCATCTCCTTAGGACTTTGCCTCGGAATGGTCGTCTTCGCAGTTCACGTTGGTTTTTCGGCAGCATTAGGAGCTTTTATTATGGGGTCTATTCTGTCGGGAACATTGGAAGGTCCAAAAATTGAAAAACTAACCAAAGGATTGAAAGACTTTTTTGGAGCCGTATTCTTTGTTTCTGTAGGTATGTTGGTTAATCCAGCAATTTTACTGGAATATTGGGGAACAATTCTCATCATTACGATTGTTGTCATTGTATTTAAACCAATTTGTTCCGCATTGGGAGTCCTATTAGCAGGACAAGATTTGAAAGTTGCAGTTCAGTCGGGAATGAGTTTGGCACAAATTGGAGAATTTGCATTTATTATCGCTTCTGTTGGCGTTTCAATGAATGTGATTAGCGAACAAATCTATCCAATTATAGTTGCAGTATCAGTCATTACAACATTTACAACGCCATATTTCATCCGATATACTGACACTCTATTTGAGAAGTTACAACAAAAATTACCGACAACTATTTTAAACAAACTCAACAATGTTTCAAGAGGAACACAAATCATCAATAAAAACAACGATTGGAAAACGTATCTACAACGGACATTAGGTCGAGATGTGATTTATGGAGTAATATTATTCACAATCCATTTTATTGTTTTTAATTTCATAAATCCATTACTAACAAAAGTATTACCTGAAAATTGGACTGGTATTGTATCTGGAGCAATTGCATTGATTGCAATGTCGCCATTTTTAAGAGTTCTTTTGTTTAACAAAGGAAATGCTGATTTATTCCAAAAACTATGGTCTCAAAACCACATGAACAAGGGTTTTTTGATTTTTAGTATTTTGATGCATGCAGGATTTGGCATTTTTGCAATATGCATGGTTCTTGCAAAAATGTTTGATATGTCGCAACAAGCCGAAATATTTGTTGCTTTAGGCATATTCGCTCTCATTGCAATTTCAAGTAGATTACTCAAAGGATACGTTAAAATTGAAAATAGATTTGTTGAAAATCTAAATGGTAAAAAAGAACCAGAACAAGAAAAATCTCTTCACCACAGTTTCAATAAACAATTGATAGACAGAAATATACACTTAGCTGAAGTTCATATTCCAGTAAATTCTTGCTTTGCTGGAAAAAAAATAATTGAAACGAATATAAAGCAAGAATATGGCCTAACCATTGTGAAAATAATCCGTGGCGTTTTAGAAATTGATATTCCTGAAGCAAACGAAATGGTGTATCCACAAGATATATTGGTCGTTTTGGGCAACGACAATCAAATTGCAGTTTTCAATAAAAAATTAATAGAAGAAAATCAAAAACTTGATAATGTACACAAGTCTGACTTGAGACTACAAATGATTTACGTTGAAAAAGATTCTCTTTTATGTGGAAAAAACATTGTCCAATCTGGATTAAAAGACAATGCCCAATGCCTTGTCGTTGGTATTGAACGAGATAAAAATTCAATAATGAATCCTCATTTTTCTTTCGTTTTTGAAGAAGGAGACCTTGTATGGATAGTTGGCGACAAGAAGAAATTGGACAAATATCTTTCTGTAATGTAATAACTGACTGCACAAATTTCTATTTGCTATCAGAAGTCAGTTTTTAGGTCTATTTTTTTACCCCAAGAGAATCTTCCGATGACTAAAATCAACTCTCACACTACTTTTGACTATTCCACATCAAAAATTCTTTGATAAAGCCATTCAAATCGCCATCTAAAACCGCTTGAGTATTAGAAGTTTCAAAATTGGTACGAACATCCTTAACCAATTTATACGGATGTAGCACATAATTTCTAATTTGAGACCCCCACTCTATTTTCAACTTTTCGCCATTGCGCGCTGCCTGCTCCTCCTCGCGTTTACGCATTTCCAATTGGTACAATTGTGATTTCAACAATGCCAATGCCTTTTCTCGATTCTGCAATTGAGAACGAGTCTCCATATTTTCAATAACAATACCTGTAGGTTTGTGACGTAATCGAACAGCAGTTTCGACCTTGTTTACATTTTGTCCACCAGCCCCACTCGAGCGATACGTATCCCACTCTAAGTCGGCAGGATTTATTACAATTTCTATCGTATCGTCAATCATTGGGACGACATCAACAGAAGCAAACGAGGTATGACGACGAGCTCCAGCATCAAACGGAGATATTCGCACCAAACGATGCACGCCGGCCTCTCCTTTCAAATAGCCATACGCATAATCACCCTAAGTCGGAGGCCAAGCGGTCT
>JAZRVS010000038.1:0-5617 GCA_045599365.1 Bacteroidales bacterium | reverse complement strand
AATTTGTTTGTTGTGGTTGATTCGTGAGTTGTCTTGCTTGCGAATTTTTCTTTTTGGGGTCAGTTGTACATTGTATGTTGGTTTTTGTCTATTTTTTTGTACAAATAATTGAAATTAATATTTTTTCATTTTATAACCCCCAAATCAAAAAATCCACTTTCTCAAATCAAAAAGTACATTTTTGAACAAAAAAAAGCGAAGATAGTTAATTAAAACCATCTTCGCCTTTAATGTTTTGAAGTGCTATAATTTCCTATATGTTAAAAACTAATATATCACAACAATCACTTAGACAATAAATTACAAAGAAATTTCATTAAAAAAATTCTATCATTTTGGGTGTTTTAAGTGTGTTTTCTTGTATTTTTTTATTTTTTCTTCTACCCAAATAATGATACGAATACTCGTTTTGTTTATCTGCAACTAATATAATACTTATTGGATATTTTTCCAAAAAACATTCTCGAACTTTCTCTTTATGCGCCATCGCATTTATTTGAGTTGTACAATATCTTATATACAGATTCTTTGAAAGCATCTGAAAACCATCATTTTCCAAAACTTTAACAAATTTTGTCTTTGTCAGTCTTCCAACTTTTGTTCGTTCCGAAAAATTCATAACCACATAAATCCACATATTTAAACAAATTTAGGATAATACAACACCATTCCCTCTCCAACGTATATTTTAGCCAATGTTCGGGCTGTTGCAAGAATTTCATCATACGTTGCTTTTTCATAAAATATCTGTAGTAAATCTTGTTTAACACATTTGTCAATTTCTTTTTTTTGTGCAGAATATATTTCAAAAACTTTCTCGTCAACAAATGGTCTGTATGGCTCCATCAAATCATCAGCCAATGGAAATGAATTATAGTAATTTTTATGGAACACACCAATTAAAGGTAACAAACCAGCATCCATTATCGCTCTCGACGTAAACGAACGTAAAAGTGTATATCCATAATTCAAAAAATTATTTGGTACGTCCCCTATTCTATCACGAATAAATTCTTTCCCAAATAGTTCCTTCCAATACACTTTAGCAGCAATCCCTTCCCGATTCGACGTGTCTCCTGATCGTACATTTGTATAGTACTGCTTCAAGATACCTGTACCCTTGTTAAGTTTTTCAAGCAACAAGGACTGATTTTGGATTTTCCTTTCAACAATTTGTTTCCAGATTCGCTTCTTTGTTGGTTCCTGAATCGCAAGCTGTCCACGAATATATTTTGATTGCATTCCGTTTGAATCCAAATCAAGAAGCATTGATGTTGGCACGTGACGTTCATTACAAAACACCACTAACACATTTTCGTCCATAAGTTTGTTTACTAATGGTATGGTTATATGCACCGAATGATTATCAACTATAAGACATCGCACATCCTCTATTGGTCTATAATACGTTTGTTCATCTTGGACAATCTTTATTTGATTATATTCCAGTGATACATCAGCTGGATTTTCCAAAATAATGGTTTGTTTGGGCATAAAATATATTTTATACTATATAACATCTTATAAATTCCATTCTTATACAAGCACGTGCAATTATACAAAATTTGGCACTTTATTTGCTTAAATATAACACAATAATACCAAACAACAGATAATTGTTTTTGTTTATAAATAAAAAAAACTTTACATACACTACTATGAGTAAATTTACATTAACTTTCATTTTCATGTCCCTTACAATGATTGTTGTGGGGCAAAATTCGTACTACGATTATTATGGTCAGAATCCAAGTAGTGCCACGACAAACAGTCTTGGTACCACTACGTATAGAGATAATCAAGGTCAAAAAGTTGGTAGTTCATCAACAAATAGCACGGGAACTACGACTTATCGCGATGAACACGGACAAAAAGTTGGTAGTTCATCAACAAATAACACTGGGACTACGACATATCGCGATGAACACGGACAAAAGGTTGGTAGTTCATCAACAAATAATACTGGGACTACGACATATCGCGATGCTCACGGAAACAAAATTGGCACATCAAGGACTAACAGGGATGGGTCCACAACATATTACGACAAATATGGACATAAAACCAGCACACTAAAGTACAAATGAGTTTTTTCTGGCAAACAATATAAGTATTGGAAAATTGTCATTTAATTAGAAATGCAATTTTATTCAAGTAGTAGAACCTTAAAAATCTAAAAAAATCACCAATTAAAGTTCCATTCTGTGATACAAAAAACACTCAAACTTCCCTCCGACTACTCTACTTGGTTTCGCGAAAATCAAGATGTAGAACAATTAGTCTTGGTCGGTACATTACAATTTTCTGAATTGAAAAACTTTGAGACTCTACTTTACAACTCACACATTTCTACACTGGATATAACCGACTTCTCCATTGATGATGCAGAAGATTATGTACATTATTTGATAACAATAAGTGAGTGGGATGACAATAAACTTCATCCATTTTCAAAAATGATTGCCAATAAAGAATATTCCTATGTATATTCTATTTCCCCAAATTGGACCAACATATATTCGTTAGATAAAAAGACTCTCATTCATTTGGAAAATCCAATAAACATTGTAATCGATGATTCTGTCGAAATTATTGGCAATTTTGCTTTTTTCAACGAAGAGTCAGTTCAAAGTGTAAAATTTTCTATAAACTTAAAAATCATTGGTAATGCAGCCTTTCGGAATTGTTGTGATTTAAAGGAATTAAATTTACCCAATGGTGTATCAAAAATAGGCATAAGGGCATTCGCATTAACAGATATTAATAAATTAAAAATACCGATATTATTACAATTTGTTGAAGAAAATTGTTTTGAACTATCTTCTATTGAAGAAATTGAGTGGAATGACAATCTAAAAAAAATATGTTGGGGGGCATTCTCTGGTAATTGTTTAGACGAAATTATACTTCCTGAAGGTATTGATGAAATTGAATACAACGCATTTAATCATTTAGAATATATCAAATTCCCTTCGTCAATAAAAATAATTGATCGCGAGTTTTACTATGAATTCCCCTGTAACAATCCAGCAGACGTTCCCTTCATCGAAGTCCACCCCAACAATCCATACTTCTATTCAAAAGATGGCACGTTATACAAACGTGGTGAAACAGAACCGTATTTAGGGTATGTTTATGATAAATGTTCCGAAAATTAATTATCAAACCAATATACGGCACGAACTTCGCAATTTTGCTGTGATTCATACAACTTCATATTGTAGAACAATGCATACCAACGAAATTCGTGTTCACTTCTTTTCCAGCATTCCATATTTTGAATATCGCACATAGCATTTTCCAATTCTATACTATTTATCCAATTGGCGGTATGATAATCTGGATTGTTCACATATACTCCTTGCAGAGTCTCATTACTTACATATTGACTTTGATTTGTCTCTATCCAACGATTCGCATCCAATAAACTAATTCTGTTATCAAACAACATTTCTCTTTCATCAACGACTTCTATCGCATATTCCGTAAACACCTCGCAACTTGCGTCTATAGGGAATCCTCTATATGGGACAACATATTTTATATCGAATTTCAGATATTCTGGATTACCATACAATCGTTGAAATAAAGAATAATGCCTACACAACAAGAATTCTCCCCCATCAATCAACACCTTTTGCCATCTCTTTTGATTTCGTGACTTTACTTCCAAATGTAAATGAATATCTGTTCCCATATTTTTTTATTTTTGTATTAGGACAAAACAAAGGTCGCGATAACTTCAAGACACCCCTTGTCCTACACCAATCTCCTGTTTTTTCGATAGGAGATTTTTTAACTACAACTTTTGAAATCAATTTTTTCTAACGCATTTTTTAGTCCTTTAAAATCAAGACTGTCCAACGGTTGTTTTCCTCCTGCATAACTGCAAAAATTCACCTTTTTATCCCACGAAACCGAGACAAATCTTTCTGGTTTCTTGCATTGTAATAAGCAAGAAGGACTTTGAAATGCTTCATTTCCAGAAACAATAGCTAAATCTTTAGCTGTAGGTGTATTTTTGAATCTTTGTGGCACCAAAATTATTTGTTCTGGAGCTAAAATACTTCTCATTTTTTGATACACCGCTTTACAATATTGAATTTTGTCCTTGTTTACCAACAAATTTACGCCTTGCTTTATTTGAGTCTGACCAATCCTTTTCAACAAGTTCATAACTCGTTCAACTTCTGCACAACTATCAGGTTGATGAATTGTGATATGGATTTTGTCGGGTTGATGATTACACAACGAATACCATACTGCATCTGACTCTAAAGGCAAACCATTCGTTGTAATCGAAAGATACACACTTGGTTGTAAGGCATCTATAATGTCAAAAACCCCCTCGAACGCAAAAGGCTCTCCGCCTCCAAGAGAAATAGACTTAACGCCATTATTTATACAATCATTTGCGAAAGAAATAACCTCCTTTGTTGTCCATATTGTATTACCCTGTTTGTTACTATGGTTATAACAAAACTCGCATTGCTTAGAACAGTAATTGCTTAAATCTATGGAAAGTAACTCTATCATTTTTCATTTATTATGTGTGCTTTACCATCCGCCAAAAGTTTGTTCATTTTTTCTACGGAAATATTCAATTCAAATATTTCTCCTTGATACGGCATTGAAGAATATTCGACAATTACAGCTTGATGTTCGGCATGCTCTGAACTTAAATATATGGGATACGATATATTATTGATTAGAACATTGTGATTTTCTATTTTGTGGATTGATTCAAAAATTGCTTGAGTATTCGATTCCAAAATAATTACTCTTGGGTTGAGTTTGCCTACTAATGCATCAAAATATTGATATGTATTTCTCCAGAGTTCTTCTATATAATCATCAGGTAACTTTTTTCTTTCTTCAGAGGAGAGATAATCTTTTTTATTTGGAAAAAAGGGAAACAACGAAATTTCAATAGACTTATTCTTTATTGCATTATCTACATTTTCAACATAATTCTTTGGATTTTTCACAAAACATATTGTCGGAGTTACAGTATTCTGAAAAGTGACTGTGCTGCGACATCCTTCTCTTGAAAAACAAGTATACGCTGTACACTTGAAATTTTTCGGACAATATGGGAAAAAATCAAAATAAGGAATATCAACCAAACAATATATTGCCTTTCGATTTGAAGACGGATACAACGCATAGAGGCCACCATTGTATATAATGTTTCCATCGTATGAACGACAAGGAACATGTTCTGCAATCTGCAAATATTCCATATCGACAAAACGACCTTTTATTTGTTGAATTTCATTTTGAAACGATGTGGGAATTTGATTGATTTTCACAGAATGTTTTGGCACATTCACTCGTTTAGCAGGGAAATTTGTCCAGTATGCCTGATGAAACACATAATATGGAATATTACCATCAAGTTCCGTATGAACAACATCTTTTTTTTGTTCATCATATTCGTCATCAAGATTGAAGAACTTTGTTTTGTAAAAATTTTTTACAATATTGCTTTCAACGAGTCTTTTGAGCGATGAATTCTCCTGTAAGATACCGCTGTCTTGAAAGCACCGATCAGCATCAAACACATACCAAAAATCATTTTTGTTAATGCAATAAAGATTTTCAATATCGTCATGAT
>JAZRVS010000037.1:0-22407 GCA_045599365.1 Bacteroidales bacterium | reverse complement strand
GTTGCATACGCGTTACGCACCCGTCCGCCGGTCGCCGACAAGTATTGCTACTCTCGCTGCCCCTCGACTTGCATGTGTTAAGCCTGCCGCTAGCGTTCATCCTGAGCCAGGATCAAACTCTTCGTTGTTCTTAATCTTTTTTATAATCTTTTTGATTGCAGATTAATTCGCTCAAAATAAACTTTACCCAAATATCTTACTAAAATTAGTAAGGTGCTTTCCCTCTATATCAATGTACTAATCCCTTTTCGACTTGCTCTCACTTGGAGGAGCGTTCTTGTCTTTCGGGGTTGCAAATGTGAAAATTATTTTTTACTCAGCAAAACATTTTTAGTGTTTTTTTTTAGAAATTTCTTTTCTTATTGATAATCAATAGAATAAAATTTCATTTACGCATAAAAAAATAACTTTGTCCCATTCTTTTTGTTCAAAATCATACTAAAAAAACGTAACTCACACGTCAAATTCTTCTTGATTTTCCCAAAACGACAAAAAACTATAGTGAATATTTAGATATGAGGTGTCAGTTTTCAGGTATCAGTTTATTTTTAATGGGTAGATAATTACTTGATAACAGATTTAACTAAAAATTGACTATTAATTCCTATTTGAGAATGATTTTGTTGCCATTTTATATATTGTTTCTTAAACATTTGTTATCTTTATGCTTGTAAAACACTTACAAGTATTATATCAGTTTGCAATACAATTGGCATGTAACTTGTTTGTTGTGAAATAAATATATATTATGAAAAAATCACTAATTATCTTATTGATGGCAGCTTCATTTTTTTCTTTTTTTGTGCAATCAGCCTGCAAAGTTTACAAAGGAAATTCATCATATTCAAGTGATGTAATCTGCAATGTTAAAGACGGAAAAGTTTATAAATCAACATCATCATACTCAAGTGATGTATTGATGAACATCCAAAACGGGAAAATTTATAAAGGGAATTCGTCATATTCGAGCGATGTGTTGTACACAATACGCGATGGGAAAGTGTACACGGGGAATTCTTCGTACTCAAGTGATGTGGTTTGCACAATACGTGATGGGAAAATGTATAAAGGCAATTCGTCATATTCGAGCGATATTATTTGTCATTTACAAGACAAAAAAATATACAAAGGCACCTCATCGTACAGCAGTGACGTGATTTGCAATGTTGATACAGACATTACAATTGAGACATTTGTTGCAATTAGCCACGTTATTAGTTTCGTGTGGTAAGCAATTTACAAAAACAACAAAGTTGAATACATTTTTTCAAGAACCACACAGAAATGTTGGAATATTGAGTCCTCCGAGCGACCTCTTTCCCTTTGGATACATATATTTGTTTGAAATGAGTATCAACAAATATTTCCATTGCTTCATAAAACGCCTTAATGCTTTCTTGTTGATTTTTCTTTGTACTTACACCTTTTAAATGTACTATTTGTGTCGTTGGCAAGTAATAGTTTTTATAACCTTGTAGCAAAACTCTATATGAAATATCAACATCTTCGCCATATAAAAAATAATGTTCGTCAAGATAACCGATTTCATCAATAACAGACTTTCGAAACAACATACAAGCGCCAGCTAAAATTTCTATCTCGTTGGTTTCGTCATTTGGCAAAGCCCCCAAATAATAATGATTGAATGTATCTGATTTGGGGAACAACTTGTATAAGCCACTTATTTTACAAAAAGCGACAAATGGTGTTGGAACGCCCCGTTTTGATTCGGGAAGAAAATTTCCATTCTCATCGACCATTTTTACACCAAGTCCACCCATATCGCGGTGTTCATCGGCAAATGCAATCATTTTTGAGAATGAATCATCGCCAACAATTGTATCGGGATTAAGCAATAAAATATATTCTCCTACAGCACGTTGTATTGCTTGATTATTTGCTTTTGCAAAGCCAACATTTTCGTTGTTTTCAATCAAGTTGACTGTGGGAAAAAACTGACGAATCATTTCACACGAATCATCAGAAGAATTATTATCAACAACAAATATTTCACTATCAATACTTTGCAATGAACTTTCGACTGAACTCAAACATTGTTTCAGTTCATTCGATACATTATAGTTGACAATAATTATTGATAGTTTCATTACTCAAAGCGTATAGGTGCAAAGTTATAATTTTCTTTGAGTAAATATTCAATGCTTTTTGGTAGAGCATACAACAAATTCTTTTCGGACTTAGGTGAGTCGTGGAACACTATGATGGAACCATTTCTAACATAATTCTTTACATTTTGGAAACAATCTTCACCAGACAAATTATGATTATAATCCATTGTTATAATATCCCACATTATAATATGTAAGTCCTTATACAACGAATGAGCTTGCAAAGGTCCGATTTTACCATACGGAGGACGGAACAAATTGCTACCAACAATCTCTGCTCCTTTACGCACATTTTCTATATACGTCTTATTGTTTGTAATCCAACCTTTTAAATGATTATATGTATGTGAGCCAAACGAATATCCCAACTGTTTTACCTCTTCATACACGTCTGGAAATTTGAACACATTTTCGCCAACCATAAAGAATGTTGCTGGCACATTGTATTCTTGTAAAATATTGATTACCTGATGAGTATAAACAGGAACAGGTCCATCATCGAAAGTAAGATAAACCGTTTTTTCTTTTTGGGGTATTCGGAAATGAGCCTTTGGATATGCAAGTTCACCAACAATTGGCGGTTGAGCCTTAGTAACATCAAAAATTGGTTGTCTCATCTCGTTATTTTTTACAAATGTACAAGCTTGCAATTCCAAACGTCAGTTTTTTTATTTGAACATCACTAAATCCCGATTGTTTCGCAATAATTGCAAACTTTTCCCCATACGGAAATTCTTGCACCGATTTGAAAAGATAATAATACGCATCGTAATCTTTTGAGAAAATTTTACCAATTGTCGGCAATATGTGTTTAAAATAAAACGAATACAATTGCTTTATAGGAAAATGTTCGGGCATAGAAAATTCCAAGATAGCAGTAGCACCATTGGGTTTCAAAACACGATGAATTTCGTTCAAACCTTTTGACAAATTTTCAAAATTACGCACACCAAAACCGACAGTTATTGCATCGAAAGAATTATCGTCAAACGACATTTCTTCGCTATCACCGACTTGCAATGTTACAACAGTTTTCAGGTCTAACTTTTTAATTTTTTCGACACCAACTTCCAACATTTTTTCAGAAATGTCAATACCTATAACTTGTTGTGGATGGAGTTTTTGCGCGGACAAAATTGCAAAATCTCCAGTTCCAGTTGCAACATCAAGAACTGTTTGTGGATTATACAATTTAATAATCTTGATAGCCTTATTTCTCCATATTTTGTCGATATTGAAAGAAAGAGCGTGATTTAAAAAATCATACTTGCCAGCAATATTATTGAACATATCAATAATTTGACCTTTTTTCCCTTTTTCAGAATTTTTGTACGGAGTAGCCATTTGTAATTTTTACAAACGCAAAGATAGTCAACTTTTCTTATATTTGTCGCAGTTACTATTGTCTATGAAATGAGTAACAAATCTCAAAATACAGAAACAACATTATCACTTCGCACAATATTGGTATGTGTGATATTGGCGACCGCAACGCTTTCTGCACATGCTACTCACGTAGTGAAAGGATTTATTTATAACGATTATAATTGTCCTATTTTCTATGCAAAAATAGAGGCAATTAACAGTAAATCTGTGGCGTATTGCAACACAAATGGTTATTTTGAAATTACCTTGACAAGCAAAACAGATTCTCTAAAAATAATTGCTTCTTCGTGTGAAGAAGCCACTTTTTTTGTAAAGGCAAAATCCTATACAGTCCAAACATTTACACTTAAACATAGGTCATCTGGTATTGTTGGTTATTGCATGAACCGACCCATTCTACTTTTTCTCGAAGTGCTGACTTTTTTAGAACGGTCCGATTTTCACTATGCGACTACTGGTTCTGGAATAGATTTGGAGCGACCACATTTTTCATATCGAGGAGTTGATGATTCAAAATGGAAAGCTGCTCTCAACAACGCGCCATTAAACGATGCCGAGACAGGAGAAATACACTTCAATTGGTTAGGGAATCCTGGACCCAACATTGGAGGTTCTATGGAAAATCTTGCCCCTGATCATATTTATGAAACGGAAGCAAAAGTATCGTTTGGAAGTTCTTCGTATGGCAAGCGAATGTTTTTAGTTTCGGGACAGACACAAATGTTGGATGACAAAGTCGGTTTGTCGCTCAACTTTGCGAATGATAAAACCGATGGATACATTGATCGTTCAAACCGAAGCATACAATCAGTTAATGGTTATTTAACATACAATATTGGGGAAGAAAAAGATCTATCACTCTTTGTATTAAAAGCGCAAGAAAAATCGGCGCTGATGTGGCAAGGCGTATCAGAAAAACTCGTTGACAGCATCCCAACATACAATAGTTGTGGTCGCTATTTTGATGATGACGGAAACGAAAAATTCTATTCGTTAGAATCAGAAACATTTGACCACACCCGAGCAATTCTCTCGTTCCATAAGGGGACTCCTGACGAGCCAACATCATTTACAGAGAAGTTAAACTTTAATACGTCCCTATTTATTACGCACACAAAAGGTAATTTTGAACAATATTTAGATGATGCGCATATTGCCGATTATGGATATTATTCTGCTTCAAAGGATATTGTACGACAAATTTGGAGAGAAAATTTACAATATGGTTATCATTTTGATGTTAAAACCTGCATCTTAGAGAAAAAATTATATGCGAAAATATATCACAACCTTGCAATTACAAATGGAAAACACTATGGATATCTTCTGTGGATACAAGATGACGCAAAAACAGATTTACACAAACCATACTACGACAATGATGCATTGAAAATAGATGGAGACGTTACTGCCTTAGTTGACTTTTACACTGTCAATGAGCGATTTAAAATAACGCCATCATTACAATATAGAAATGTTCATTACGTATTAGATGGGACAGACAATGACCTACAACAGATGGATAAAACGCTATCGTGGAATTTTTTTAATCCCAAAATTACTGTTACAACTTTGTCTGTGTACAATTTTGAAACATCATTGACTATAAATCATCAAGAACCACACAGAAACGGATTGAAGCCAACCGCAAAAGGTCAAAACGGATTAGTAGCAGAGACATCCTACGATTTTGAGTGTGGATATGGGAAAAGTTTAAAAGGAGATTGGAGATTTAATGTGAATTTTTATAGTATTCAATACAAAAATCAATTAGTTCGTACAGGAGAATTGAATGACCTTGGAGAGTATATTTACGAAAATGTGAAAGACAGTTACCGTAGAGGATTAGAATTATCAATTAGTCAAACTAAATACAAAGAAATTGAATGGCGTGGAGCAATCACATTTTCAACAAATAAAATTCGTAATTATCAATATGTAAATCCAGAAACAAAAGAAATTATAAAATATAAATTAACCGACATTTCATTTTCACCAGAAATAGTTGCTTCAAACGAAATAACACTTCATCCAACCAAAGGACTTTCTATTGGTATAATTAGTAAATATGTTGGAAAACAATATGTAGGAAATACATCTACACCAAAAGAAAAATTGAAAGCATATTCGCAACATAATTTTTATGCTCAGTATGAATGGAATGTATCTGAAACAAATAAAATTGACCTTCAGTTTTCAATGTACAACATACTTGACAAACCATATATTTACGATGGACGTAGAGACGGAACTGATATGTACTATTTTGTACGACCAGGAAGACATTGTGCAATAAAGGCAAGTTATATTTTTTAGAAATGATAGAATTTCTTCAAACATATATTTCAACCATTGATTTTTGGGAAATCTGTGCGTTAATAGGAACAATCACAGGATTGATTGTGATGTACCTACAAATAAAGCAATATATGTCGTTGTGGTACTTCAATATAGTATCGGCAATAGCACTTTGCATCGGATTTTTTCATTCCGAAATATATGCAATGGCATTATTTCAAATTTACTACATAATTACGAGCATTTACGGCATATATTCGTGGAACAAAGCGAAAGATGGCAATAACAACGTACCAATTCTATCACTTCGATGGAAAAGTTGGTTGTTCATTGGACCATTTGTCATAGTTTTAATAGGAATTTTATATTTCTTTTTATCAAAAACCGACTCTACCGTGGCAATTCCCGATGCAGTTATAACTGGATGCAGTGCGGTAGCGACGCTCTTACTTACAAAAAAGTATATTCAATTTTGGCTATTTTGGCTTGTAGCTGATTCGACCTATGTAAGCATGGTTTTCATAACTGGTAATAGCGAATTATACACGACAACTATTTTGTATGGCGCTTACATTGTTTCGACAATTATTGGATTAATACAGTGGGGGAAAGACTACAATAAGCAAGAGGCAAACGAACAACAATCTTGATAAAGGTGGTCAAAAATTTTGACCAGCTCTATTTTCTCACTTTACTCGAAAAGTGTTAAACACCCACTAAAAATTCTTTCGTGTACATTGTCAGAAAGGCAACACCTAAGTAAGCTATGTCAATTACATAGGCAAAATAAAAACGGCTGAAAACCATTACATACAATTGGCCTTCAACCATTCGCAATTAGTCTATTTCTTCGGGTCAACAACTCTATCACTATGTTGAGCAATAAATTGAGCCCACGACTGAGAACTTTTCGTTGTCTTTATTGATTTTTGTTTTTTATTGTCTGTTGGGATAATAGGTTTACTCGTTTCATAATAATGACAAACTGCGACAGCCAACGCATCTGTTGCATCAAGGTATTTTTGGTCGTTTTCGTATTGCAACATTTTCGACAAAATGGAAGCGACCTGTTCCTTTGAAGCAGCACCAGTTCCTGTTATTGCCAATTTAATTTTTCGAGGAGCATATTCATGAATAACAATATCTCGACTCAAGCCAACCGACATCGCAACACCTTGGGCTCGTCCTAATTTGAGCATTGATTGTACATTTTTTCCATAGAAAGGAGCTTCCAATGCCATTTCATCGGGGCTGTATTTCTCAACGATTTCAGTAAGTTTTTTATAGATTTTCTGCAATTTAACGTACGGATCGTTAAGTTTTTGTAATTCTATGACACCAATTTCGAGTACAGAAAGTTTTTTACCATCAACGCGAATAACGCCAAAACCCATAATATTTGTACCTGGGTCAATACCAAGAATTATTTTCTCCATCCGTATTTTTTGTCAAGATATTCTTTAAATGATGGATAGTTACCATCAATTTTGTCAAAGAATTCTGGTTTTCCTTCCAAACCACTCAAACTTTCTGGTAATTCTGGGTCAACGCCTATTGCGTCAATAATGGCAGCAGGGAATTTTGCAGGATGAGCCGTTTCCAAAGAAATCAACAATTGATTTTTGTCAACATTTTCATTTACAACAAAATCTTCTACACACTTCCATCCAACAGCGCCATGGGGTTCCAACATCACACGATATGAATTCCACGCTTGTTTTATAGTTTCTCGCGTTTCCGTATCAGTAACACTTTGAGCAACGAAAATCTTGTCCATTTCATCAAAATTTGGAGCCATCAAAATATTTCCCTTTTCGTCCATATTTCCGCCATATAACTCAATCAAACGAGCCAAATTGCTTGGATGACCGACATTCATAGCACTTGACAAACAATTCTTTGATGGTTCAATTTTATTGTACGTATGAGTTTTCATTAACTTTTCAAACTCATCGTTTTCATTTGTTGCTACAAGAATTCGCTTAACTGGAAGTCCCATTTTCATTGCCAGCACGCACCCCATCATATCACCGAAATTTCCAGAAGGGATACAAAAAATCACATTTTCTAACTCGTTAGAATCTTGTTTACGAAGTTGAGTATATGAATAAATGTAATATACTATTTGAGGTATTAGACGGCCAATATTTATTGAATTTGCACTCGTAAAATTCAAGCACTCCAAATCAGGATCAGAAAATGCTTGTTTAACCATAGCTTGAGCATCATCAAACTTACCATCGATTGCAATTATTTGTACATTTTTTTGCAATGTAGTCATTTGTTTTCGTTGACGTTCACTCACCTCCTTTTCTGGGAAAAGAACCGCAATATTTATGTTATTTAATCCATAGAAAGCGTGAGCCATAGCACTACCAGTATCCCCTGAAGTAGCAGTAAGAATAAGTTTATTCACATTCTGACGTTTTAAAAAATACTGCATCATACGTCCCATCATTCTTCCAGCAAAATCCTTGAACGAAGCCGTAGGACCTTGATCAAGACGCATAACATATTTTCTATCAACCACTTTCTCCAAAGGAACAGAATAATTGTAAGCATCTTTTGTCATTGCCAACAAATCATTCATTGGAACCTCATCACCCAAAAACTTTGAAAAAACCTCAGCTGCAATTTCGTAATACTCTTTACCTTTCAATGCATTCAATTCGTCAACAGAAAATGTTGGAATTGTATTAGGCATAAACAAGCCTTTATCTGGTGCTAAACCTTTTAAAAGAGCCTCGCCAAAAGTAACCTCATTTGCTTGATGATTTGTAGAGAAATATTTTATCTGTGTCATTGTGAAATCTTTTTGCAAAAGTAACGATTTATTAAAAATCCATTCAATCTATTTAAGATAAAAGTGTAATTTCGCGACAAATTTATATGATATGTGTGTCGAAATAATTGATACAACCCTACGAGACGGAGAACAAACGAATGGTGTTGCATTTACCGACAAAGAAAAATTGTCGATAGCGAAGCATTTATTGTGCGATGTTAAGGTGAATCGAGTTGAAATTGCATCGGCTCGTGTTTCAGAAGGAGAATTTGATTGTGCGTCAAAAATTTTGCAATGGGCAAAAGAAGCAAATTACATAGACCAAATTGAAATTCTCGGTTTTATTGACAACCATATTTCAATAGATTGGGTAAACCAAGTCGGAGGTAAATGTATCAATTTGCTTTGTAAAGGTTCATTACGACAACTTGAGGGGCAGCTCAAAAAATCACCAGATGAACATATTGCCGATATCAAAGAGAGCATTTCTTATGCAGAAAAATTCGGCATTAACGTGAACGTCTATTTGGAAGATTGGTCAAATGGAATGCGACATTCTCAAGACTATGTATTTTATATGCTTGACAATCTTGCAAATACATCTATCAAACGATTCATGTTGCCCGACACTTTAGGAATTTTATATCCAAAAGAAACATACAAATATTGTAAAGAAATTCGTCAACGCTATCCACATCTTCATTTCGATTTTCACGGACACAATGATTATGGATTGGCAGTTGCAAATTCCACAGCAGCAGTTACGGCTGGGTTTAATGGAATTCACACATCTGTAAATGGTTTAGGAGAACGAGCTGGTAATACGCCATTATCGACTATCGTACCATGTATTCACGACCACCTAAAAATGAAAACGACTGTAAACGAAATGTCGTTAAATAAAATCAGCAAAATTGTTGAAACAATTTCTGGTATTCGCGTTGCATCGAATATGCCTATCATTGGAGAAAATGTTTTTACGCAAACGGCAGGTGTCCATGCCGATGGGGACAAAAAAGGCGACTTATATTGCAACGATTTAATGCCAGAACGATTTGGTCGTGTTCGCAAATATGCATTGGGAAAAACATCAGGAAAAGCGAACATTGAGAAAAACCTACAAGAATTAGGACTTGAATTAGAACCAGAAGTAAAAAAATTAATTACAAAACGAGTTGTTGAATTAGGTGACAGAAAAGAAACAATAACAACAGAAGATTTATACTTTATTGCACGTGAAGTCATTGAGAATAAAAAAATTGAGAAAAAAGTTGTTATAGAAAACTATTACGTTTGTAATGTTCTTGGGTTGAAGCCAGTTGCAACAATTTCTCTCAAAATTGGAGGGGTACATTACGAGCAAACATCGTCTGGAGATGGTCAATACAATGCCTTGATGAAAGCTCTTCACAAAATTTACGAGCAACGAAATGTAGAAATTCCAAAATTAGAAGACTACGTTGTAACTATTCCTCCAGGCGGAAAAACTGATGCGTTGGTTGAAACAGTTATTACATGGAACGACGGCACACGTTCGTTTAAAACAAGAGGGTTGGATCCTGACCAAACAACTGCAGCAATAAAAGCAACGCTCAAAATGTTAAACATTATAGAACTTAATTAGATATGAAAAAATACCTTTTCCCATTGATAATTTCTCTTATTACACTATCAACGTGTTGTTTTGTATCTTGCGACAAAGAAGACGATTCTGCGACAAAACCAGAGTCGTCTCGCGATGTAATATTTCAAGTCGCACATTTGCAATCACTTCTTGATGGGAACTATGATGGCGTTTATCCTATTTCAAGTTTAAAAAATTATGGCGATTTTGGTCTCGGAACATTTGACAAAATCAATGGAGAAATGATTGTGCTTGATGGCGTTGTATATCAAGCATTAGGAGACGGTAGCGTAATAATCGCAGACGACAATGAATTGATTCCATTTGCAAACATTTCGTATTTCGACAATGATGAACAAGTAGATCTTGACGAAGATATGAATGGTGAAGACATTGAATCATTTTTAAACACAAAGTTGGAAGAAAAAAACTTCCAAGATAAAATGTGTTTAGTTCGTATAGATGGAACATTTTCAAATATGCTTGTACGCAGTGAATTAGCACAAAACGAGAAGCCATATAAGCCATTAGCCGAAGTTTTAGCGACAGATGAACGACAATTCACTTACAAAAATATTTCGGGAGTACTCACTGCCATGTATTTCCCCCAAACAATGGAAAAATTGAATGCAACGGGTTGGCATTTCCACTTTATTTCAAACGACAAATCAAAAGGTGGACACGTAATTTCGTACACATTGCAACAAGCCTCTCAATGCATTCTTGACTACACCAACGAATTTCAAATGATTTTGCCGTAAGAAGTTGTTAGTTATCAGCAGTCAGTTTTATTGTCTTAATGACTACCTTACCCCTGCTGATTGCGAAAAAAACTATCTTTACAAATAAGAAAAACAAATGATTTGAACTTAAATTAAGTTGAATTTTAGTCAAACTATTTCAGGCATTTACACCATTACACTATACAATCCAACAAGCGTAAGTTTTATTAAAACGGAATCCACAAAAAATAAAACTTGTAGTCTTATTGTCTCATAGACTTATTGCCGATGCGAACTGATTACAAATGACTGGGCGCCAACTTGTATATTACTTCCTTATTCTAACTCAACAACCACAGGGCAATGGTCAGAGAAATTCAATTCTGGAATTATCCACGCATTTGACAAATGCGATGCTAATGGTGTACTAACCATGTGATAATCAATACGCCAGCCTAAATTTTTAGGTTTACAACCGCCACGATAGCTCCACCATGAATATTGCTCTGGCAGTGTATTGAATTGTCGGAAACTATCGACAAAACCGCTTGCCACGAATCTATCCATCCATTCTCGTTCGTTTGGCAAAAAACCAGACATATCCTCGTGCTTCTCTGGATGATTAATATCTATTGGTTTATGACAAATATTGTAATCGCCAGAAACAATAATATTTGGATGCGTTTTACGTAACTCATTGGTATACTTGAGAACCAATTCTAAATATTCTTCTTTTTTCTCTTGTCTCACATCACCAGACGTTCCCGAAGGGAAATACGAATTTATCAATGTAAAATCCTCAAAATCAAGTCGAAGGAATCTTCCTTCTGCATCAAAAAAATTATTTCCAATACCTTTTATCACATTTTGAGGAGTACGTTTGGTAAACGTAGCGACTCCACTATATCCTTTTTTTTCTGCAGCGAACCAATAAATTTCGTAGCCAAACATTCTCAACATGTCAACATTCACTTGCTCTTGCAAAGCCTTAGTTTCTTGAATATGAATTATGTCTGGTTGTTCCACCTCAAGCCATTCCTCAAAACCTTTTGCTATTGCCGCGCGAATGCCATTCACATTATAGGAAATTAGTTTCATAATACTTATTCTTTACTTCATTGAATAAAACTCCTCACTTCGTTGAAAATATTATCACGAAGAAAATCTCATACAATAATAAAAACAAAACGTCAATAAATCGCCCAAATCAAGTAAAAAATTGTATTTTCGTGGAGAAATCTAAATATGTCATTTGTGTTACAATGAAAAGGAATTGTTTGATAGTAACATTTCTTTTGTTGTGTTGTTCGATTGTTTACGGACAATACAATAACTCTTGGATAAACTATTCTCAAAAATACTATCGTATTCCCATTACAAGTGAAGGTGTTTACAAGGTTACGTATGCTGATTTGGTAAGCAATGGTATTTCTGTTGGAGATTTTGACCATAGAAATTTGCAAATAATTCACAACGGAAAAATTTTACCAATTTTTATGTCGGCACAGTCTGATGGAATATTTCGTGCCACGGATTATTTTGAATTTTATGCAGAAGGAGGAAATAATGGTTTTCTTGACAAAGACATTTACTATTCAGGCGAGCCGTTCAACCCTGCATTAAGTTTATATAACGACACTGCAGCATACTTCCTAACAATTGCAAACACACTTGAAAGTCCACGATACGATACTACAAGAACGACAAACTATGCTGATTACACTTCTTTAGCTTATTGTTTGAAAACAGTTCGTGCAAACTATTCTTCCACATTCAACGAAACAAAAGCTTCGCCATACATTTTGCCTGCTGAAGGTTGGTGCGACAATTATTTTGATATGGGAGGAAGTACCGAAAAAGGTATAATTACCGCAAATTATGTTGATGCTGGAGTTTCTTCAAAAATTTCTTTTGGTATTGGTGGTTTTTCCGAAACACAACATGATCTTATTGTTACGCTAAATTCAGACGAATCATTTCGTTGGGATACAACATATTATGATTATTCAGCGATACATAAAACATTTGAAACAACTGCACCATTATCTCCAACCTCAATTTTGAAATTTCAAAGCATGGGAGGCGACAAAACAGCAGACAAAAATAGTGTCTCTTACATAGAGATTACGTATCCCTGCAAGTTAAGTTTTAGCAATCAAAATCGATTCAAATTCACACTCCCTTTTGTAGAAAAAGGCGATTATATTTTTTTAGAAATCACGAATTTTAATGCTGGTAGCGCGGCTCCAATTTTGTATTGTCCAGAAATACAAAAACGTATTCTAACAACTATTGACAATGGAAAAATAAAAGTTCTTATTCCGAACAACCACAAAGAGTTATCGTGTATTCTTATTTCTCAAAATGCTCTATCGCGAGTGACGGAAATCACTCCAATACGAACAAAAAATTCAAGTTCTCCGACAGAATTTTTTGATATTACCGATGAATCTCATCAAGGCGATTACATCATTATTACCGAAAAAAAATTATGGACACAAGCCAATCGTTATGCTCTCTATCGAACATCAACAGGCAAAAAAGTTGTATTGATTGATATTGACGAATTATACAACCAATTCGCGTATGGTGTACGCAAGCATCCTGTTGCAATTCAAGCATTTATAAAATATGCAACCGAAAAATGGAGTGTAAAGCCAGACCATATTTTTTTGATTGGAAAGGGATTTCATGTAACATCGTTCCGAAACAACGAAGAAATGTATGCGCGTACATTGATTCCTTCTATGGGGAATCCATCAAGCGACTTACTTTATACAATGTCAGCTCAAGGGAAATCTACTAAAACAAACATTGCCATTGGACGTATTGCAGCTGAAACGGACAATGATGTCCGAATATATTTAAACAAAGTCATTGATTTTGAAGCAGAATCAACGGCTCCATGGATGAAAAATGTTATGTTGTTTGGTGGCGGTTCAACAGCCGTTGAACAGTCGTTATTCCGCTATTATCTTAACGTGTATGAAAACACGTTAAGTGGAACACATTTCGGAGCTAATGTTACCTCATTTTTCAAAGAAAGTTCCGACGTGTACGAAACAACCGAACCTGAAGCAATTCGCAAGTTAATGAATGAAGGGACCTCCTTGATGGTTTTCTTTGGACACGCTTCTGGTAGTGGCTTTGACCAAAGTATTGATCATCCATCATTGTTTGATAATCAAGGAAAATATCCTTTGATTGTCGCCAATTCGTGTTATTCAGGAGATATTTTTGCTGACAACGATTACAACGTAAGCAAAATGTGGACATTCATTGAAAATCGCGGTTCCATAGGATTTTTAGCCAATGTTGACGTAGGAATACCATCATATTTAAATATGTTTTCATCAACATTGATGCGAAACATTGCGTACTCAAACTATGGAGAATCTATTGGAACGTGTGTCGCAAACACAATGACTAATTTATCGGGACGAAGCATTATTTATGAAGATTTATACGATGGTATAACTGGTTTTACGTTACAAGGCGACCCTGCTGTAAAGTTACATCCATACGATTACCCTGATTTAGCCGTTGACGAATCGTCAATTTCGTTTTCTCCGCCAATGATAACCACTGATTTAGAGAACATTATATTGAATCTTGCAATAAAAAACAATGGTCGTGCAATATCGGATTC
The DNA here is from genome assembly GCA_045599365.1 of Bacteroidales bacterium. GTDB lineage: Bacteria > Bacteroidota > Bacteroidia > Bacteroidales > UBA1715 > UBA1715. The sequence continues at coordinate 7,814 of JAZRVS010000037.1, read as the reverse complement.
CTATTCTCTCAAAATTACACTGACCAATAGCGTTGGAGAATCTTTTGATATTGATACAACTATAAATGGTGCATATTGCAACGAAAATCATTCTTTCACAATTGACATGAAGAATTTTAATTCTGGAGAATACACTATTTCTGTTGTTGTTGACCCTCAAAATGCAATTGTGGAACTATCCGAAGAAAACAACATCGCTCAAGTTTCATTTTTCGTAAGTGCAAGAGATATTTTACCAATTTACCCTCAAGAATATGCCATAATTCCATCAGACACAGTAACATTGATAGCTTCTGCGATAGATCCATTTAATACGCCACATTCAGTTATTTTTGAAATTGATACAACTGAAACATTCAACTCTTCTTTAAAAAGATCCGCTGAAATTCCACTACAAAATTCTGCCATTGCGAAATGGAAACCCGATATGAATTTTATAGAAAATGTTACCTATTTTTGGAGAATAACCTCAACTGATTCAATAAAATGGAACGAATCATCATTCACGTATGAGCCAAACAAAACTGGTTGGGCTCAAATTCATAAGCATCAATTTATCAATAACGAATTGCACTATTTAGAGTACAATGATTCAGAAAAAAAATATTCTTTTATGACTGTCCCTCACGAAGTTTCTTTGCAAACGCGAGGCAATTGTTCTACAGAGAAAGAGTATTTTGAATGTTTGTACGTGCAAGATGCGACATTGCGTGAGAATAGTGGTTTTCCATTGTCAAGTCCAGCATTACACATAATTGTACTTGATTCCACGACACTTGATTCGTGGCTTTCGAGTCGTGCGCCTTACGGACAACGTAACTATCCGTCGGCAAATGGACGTGTCCGCTACCATTTAGCGTTTACAGCAAACGATGCAACAGCACAAAAAAAACTTGCTAAATTCTTGTTAGACACTGTGCCTGCAGGAAATTACATTATGTGCTATAGCTTCAAAAATCCATATTGTCAATCGTGGGATATAAGTTTAAAAAATGCAATGGACTCGCTTGGATTTACAGCCTACAAAACTGCCCCAGACAATTATCCCTATATTTTCTTTACGAAGAAAGGTGATAAATCATCGTGCGAAGAAGTTGTTGGTGAATCGCCAAACGATTTAATTCGATTTAATAAAGTACTATATGCGAAACATGACGAAGGATTTATTTTGACACCAACTATTGGACCTTCTTCACATTATGAACGAATAGAATGGGAATCGAAAAAGCAAAACGAAGACTATGCATATTTGACATTATATGCAGTTTCTGCAGAAAAGGAAATGTATGCCTACCAAAACGTGTTTGCGTCTTCAAGAGATGGGCTTGACACGTTGATAAATACCAATAATTTTCCATATCTAAAGTTGGATTGTTACATGAAAGACCCCGAACGAACTCCTATTGACTTAAATTATTGGAAAGTTTACTACACTCCCGCGATAGAATTTGCCGTAAGTCCAGAATATGCATTTTCGTTTTACAACGATACCATTCAACAAGGCGACACAATTCAAGTAACCTCATCTATTCTCAATGTTTCGTCAACAACAAGCGACAGCGTTTTGGTATTATACGAAATCCGTAACGAACAAAACGAATTGATTGTAAATCAATACAAATGGTTAAAAAATGTAAACGGATTCTCTTATCTCGTTGATGACCAATTCTTTTCGACCGACAATATGTATGGAACATATTCGCTAAAAATTGAATACAATCCTATCGACCCAGAAACTGGAGTCTATGGGCAACCAGAATTGAATCATTTTAACAACACAATCTACCACACATTTATGGTAACCGCCGATGAAACGGCTCCAATTATAGACGTACAGCTCGATAGCAGACATTTAATTGATGGAGATAATGTTTCTGCAACGCCAGAAATTCAAATTACGTTGTTTGACGAAAATCCATTTTACTCCGTTGCAGACACTTCTTTGTTTACTATTTACATAAAAAACACAGTAACGAAAGAAATTCTACAATATCATTTTGCGGATAGTTCGTTGTTTTTAGTAACTGATGATGAAAATATCAATTTGAGTCGTATAATTTTTAGACCAACATTTACGGACGCAGGCATCTACGAATTACACGTGCAAGCCAAAGATGCATCTGGGAATAAAACGGCGGCACAAGAATACATAATTCAATTTAAAGTAGATTTTACGCAAACTGTTTCCATATTATACAACTATCCAAATCCTTGTTCAGATTTTACGACATTTAGATTCATCTTATCTGGATCCGAAACACCTAAAAATGTCAAAATACAGATAAGCGATATTCAAGGACATCAAGTGTGTGAAATTCCCGTTCCAAACGTACACATAGGAACGAATGATTTTGATGTGTATTGGAATGAACGATTAGGAAATGGATTGTATTTCTATCAATTAGAATTTGAAGACCAAACCTCGTGGGGACAAATAAAAATGAAACAAACAACTGCTCTAAACAAAAAGACAGGTAAATTGTTGATACAAAGATAACTATGGACAAAAAAATAGATATATCAATAGTCGTTTCTGTTTACAATGAAGAAGCTGGAATTGCAGAAAGTTACAAGGAATTTTCGCGTGTGTTGTCCGCAATGCCAGAATCGTACGAACTGATTTTCGTGAATGATGGCAGTTCCGACAATTCGTTATCAATCTTAAAACCATTTGCTGAATCGGACGAACACGTTCGCTTGATAAATTTTTCCAAAAATTTTGGACACGAAGCGGCTATGATTGCAGGAATCGACTATGCGAAAGGCAATGCAATCATTTGTATGGATAGTGATTTGCAACATCCACCAACAAAAATTCCAGAAATGGTGGCTCGTTGGAAAGAAGGTTTCGATGTAATAAATATGGTTCGTTTAGTTCGTAAGGATGCGACATTGGTGAACAAAATAACATCAAAAACTTTCTACAAATTCATCAATAGCATTTCTGATGCAAAATTGGCAGAAAACGCATCCGATTTCTTTTTGATATCAAGACCTGTTGCCGATGTTTTGAAAACAGATTTTCGTGAACGTACACGTTTTTTGCGAGGGTTGATTCAATTGGTTGGATATACGAAAACTACGTTGGAATATGTAGCCCAAGAACGAGCAGCTGGAACAAGCCACTATTCTTTCTTTAAATTGTTGAAACTGTCATTTTCGGCAACAGCATCATTCTCAAAAGTTCCATTGCAGTTAGGCATTTTCGCGGGCATCATCTTTGGCGGCATCAGTTTGGTTTTAATTGTTTATTCTATAGTAATGTGGATTTTACAAGAACCGATTTCTGGGTACACCACATTGATAGTGTTTATGAGTGCATTCGCAAGTATTCAGATGTTTGTGATTGGCGTTATTGGTCAATATCTTGGATATATTTTTGATGAAATCAAAGGCCGACCAATATACATTGTAAAAGACGTAATTGAAAAGAAATGATTCAATGGAATAAACTCCATATAGGGATTTTATTGCTAATTATAACCGCAATATCACTTATTCCGTTCTTCAAAGTAGGATTTACTACAGCTGATGATTTAGAATACTATTTAACTTGGTTAAGTGGCAATCTGTCGGATGATGCGCATAACTATGCACAAAATACAGGACGATTTTATTTTCTCATTACCAAGCCAATTTATTCACTTGTCTATTGGTTAGATAATTTTTATGTGACCAAGATTTTGCAACATGCTACGTTAGTGTTCTCATATGGCGCATTTTCATTTTTGATATACAAAATCTTCAAATCAGAGGGAATAGCCATTTTCACATACGTGTTATTAGTGATTGCATCTCCAATTACAGGTAATTGGCATATGCCATTTATTGCATATCCTGGATATTTCACAACAAGTTTTGGATTGCTCTGTTGTACATTAATTCTATACATACGATATTTAGAATCCTCCAAATACGTATATGTGATAAGTTCCTCTCTATTGGCATTTTTTGTTGTGCTATTCTACGAAACATATCTACTCTTTTTATTCTATTTCTGCATTTTTATTTTTGCCAAATGGTTGTACACCCTCGGAATACAAAAAGCCTTTGCTCAGAAAAATTTTTACAAAGAAATTGTTCCGTACGCACTTGTAGGAATACTCTATGTTGTAATCTATTTTGTCTATTCAAGTACCGTCGAATCATCATATTCGGGAGCAACTATTTCATCCAATTTTAGTATAAAGAATTTCTTTATAGTGTTGAGACGTTGTACCGCGGGAGCGTTCCCCTTACAATCGTTTATGTACAATGGATTTTCTTTCAAAGAAGTTCCATTATTGGTATACCTCAACGCCATAATAATCGGAGGAATAGCAGCAATTATAATTCGAAAATTCCAAGGAAATATATCTTGGGAATGTTTGTTTTTGTCACTTTTCGTTTCAGTATTTTTTGCCTACACGTCTCATCTTTTAGTTGGATTAGCAGAAAAATACAATTCAGACTGGTATAGTTGGATGCAAGGATATGTAACGACGTATTATGCCTATTTCGGAGTTATTTTTTCTATCTGCATTATTGGGTATATGTTATTAAAACTTGTCAAAACCAATAAAATCCTTTTGTACATTGTCGGTTGGACAGAAATAATTTTTATCCTCATTATAACGATTATTACAGGATTTTCTAATAATCGAATGTCATTGAAGTGGGAACAAACAAATACAATTTTTCCAATGATAGACAAGATGTGTGATGAAGGAATATTTGATAATATAAACGAGCAAGACATAGTATATGCAGAAGATCTATATCATTTCGGAGACTTCGGTAATTGTTTATGGCATCCTCATATATATTGGTCCGATTATGTTTATCAAAAAAAAGGAATAAAAATTCGAGACTGTAAAAAATTTGAAGAACTATATAGTCAAGTAAATGACTCAACAACTATATTTTATTTACGTCATCTTGAACGAAAGAATGAGTTATTCGTTTGTTTAGCAAAAATTGAGGACTATGAGAACTATTTCTCAACAAAGGAATTCCAATCTGATTCTATAGTCATAATAGGGAATAATACAAAAGCCACAAAACTACAATACAATTTTACGATAGAAGGTGTAACCGAAACAAAGAGTATTTTGCTTGATGCCAATGATTCTCATCTTCAAAAAATGGTTATCACCAATAAAAACACATACCCCAACAGCATTTCATTTTCTCCTAATTAATCCAATTTATAGTGCAAAAACTATTTAACATAACCAAAAACGAACAACTCCAATCAGCTATTCAGGGCTGGGTTTCGCTATCCCTATCTGTTTTTGCAATTATGGTGGGAACTCGTATTTTCTTTATTTTAGCATCTATAGTTCAATTTCAATTGGATTATTCTCATATTTCGGCAATTCTTTCTGGGAGTATTTATGACCTGATTTTGTTATGCCATATTGCTAGCATTTCGCTATTCCCTTATGTTATTTTGAGATATTACTTTCCAAAAATAACAACAAAAATCTGCAACATCTTGTTAGTTTCATTTATACTCGTATCTGTATTGCTAACCATTTACTTTTGCTATATGGCAAAACCATTAGACCACATAATTTTTGTCTATTCTTTTCAAGATATCATTATTACCATCTGTTCATCTGTATCCGCAAGTTTTAAAGCCATCATATTTGTATTAGCGAACATTTTGTCCCTGATACTTGTTGCACACTGCATTTCAAGAATACGATGTTCCACAACTATTGCCTTTTGTCTCATTTTTTTAGCAACAATCACCTCTGCGTGTGTTAATTACAATAAATTTGTTCGAAACGAATCAAAATTTAAATCTCAAACTGAATATTATTTAGCTGTCAATCAAATTTCATATTCTATAATAGACATATACAACTATTGGAAAAATAAAGACTTAGAAAGTACTATTGCAGACATAAAAGACAAATCAATAACTTATCACGCGCTATACCCACAATTTGATTATACATCTTACAAATATCCATTTGAACGAAAAACCAATGACGAAGACGTATTAGGACAGTTTTTTAAAATAACTGAATTGAAACCGAACTTCGTTTTTATCATAATAGAAGGATTTGGACAACGATTAACTGGCACAGAACGACAAAGCTATTCGATAACACCGTTTATAGATAGTTTAGCAAGGAATGGATTATATTGGAAAAATTGTCTTTCTTCATCAGAACGAACATTTGGTGTTTTACCAGCAATTTTTGCATCAGTACCACATGGAGAAAAAGGATTTGCCAACTCAAGTGATAATATTCCTTATCACAACTCATTGCTAAAAGATTTCCAGAAAAACAACTACCACACATCATTCTTTTATGGTGGTAGTCAATCATTTAATGGGCAAAATGAATTTTTAGAAGCTAACAATATTTCTTATATTTTGGATGTTGATTCCAACGCAATTAAAAAGAACCAAAAATTTGCGATTCACAATCGATGGGGATTAGATGACGCAGAACTATTTGATTTAGCAAAAAAATACATATGTCAAAATAAAAGGACTCCTTTTGTAGACATTTATCTGACATTGACAACTCACGAACCATTTAAATTTGAAGGAATCAGTCTATATGAACAACAAATTCAAATGGAAGCAAAGACAATTAACAATAAAACAGAACGAGAAAATGTAGAAAAAAATTTAAACGTGTTAGCTTGTTTTAGATATATTGATTGTTGTGTTCGCGATTTAATTAACTTCTACAAATCATTGCCAGAATATGAAAACACCATTTTCCTTATTACAGGAGATCATCGTATGTGTCCGTTGTTAGTTTGGGAAGATCCACTAATGAAGTATAATGTTCCTTTAATTATTTTTTCTCCGTTACTACAACAACCTAAAACAATGGAAAGCGTAATTTCTCACTATGACATTACGCCATCAATCAATGCGTTTTTATCAAAGAATTACGATTATCACACAAACTCGCATTGTCATTGGTTAGGTAGTTCTTTTGATACGACATCCTCATTTCAATGTAGAAAACGACAAGCATTTATGTTGAACAATCGATGTGTTTCTGATTATATTTGTGATACATTTTTTATTTGTAATCAACATCTTTATTCTGTTGGAGAAAATTTACTTATACAAAAAAATGACTCTATTGAATTACAAAACAAACTCATAAACGAAATGAATACATATCAATCATTGAGCAAATATGTAGTTAAAAATAATTGTTTAATAAGTCCACAATCAAGAGAATAAAACGAATAATATGAAGTTAAGTTTACACTCATTTGCACAAAAAATAGATAACACCAAAGGAAATATCAATGTAATCATTTCGTTGTTATTGTGCTGCATTGGTTTGTTACCTTTTATTTTGTTGAGCCAGTATAATGTTCCTGGAGCTTCCGATGACTTATTTCACGCTTTTTTTATGAACACAAAGCACTATTTTAGTGGTATTTGGCATTGGTACATTGATGGTTACAACGGTAGATATGCAAATGCTTTTTTTATGCAAATTCCAGGTCGAATTTTTATGTATCCATTGTTTGGGAAAATTTTCCCCTTATTTATTCTTACTGGATTATACTGCTCGTTACGATTTCTTGTACATTCTTGCGTAACTACAAAATCGTGCATTCAAAAAATACTACCTATTATATTGCTTACTTATATTGTTTTATTTATTCCAAGTGTTGAACAATTGTACTGGTTTTCAGGAGCTACAGTCTATACTATTCCAACTATTTTGTACATTCTTCTTCTTGGCATACTTATTCGCCATTTTGATTCTTCACTAACCATTAAAAATATTTTATTTATAGGAGTATTGGAATTTTTCATTATTGGATCAAATGAGAATTGG
>JAZRVS010000036.1:0-6793 GCA_045599365.1 Bacteroidales bacterium | reverse complement strand
CGTAAATACATTTGGAATTAAATATTCTTTAATAACTTCCAATGGTAATGTATATGAATTTGGACATTCTTCGTGAATATATGACATAAGGGTTACATCGTATGTCCCTGGTTGATTAAATGAAAATTCCGTATTGAAATCATTTGAACCTCGACCATTATCAAAATCCCATACTGTAATTACAGGTAAACCATACGCAGTATCTGTATTATTTGTAAATACAACCATTTCCATTGCCTTTGCTGGATTTTGTTCAGTTGTAAAATTTACATCCAATGTTCTCAATACTCTTGTAAAACTAGTTGAATCAAGTCGATATGTACAACCCCCAATATTTGCTATTAACGATAAATCAAAAATACCATAATCTAAATGTGGCACAGCATCTTGAGTTGTAAGTGTATCTCCTGAACTAAATATCCATTGCCAACTATCCACATTTGTCGGTGCTGGAGTTGATGTATTGTAAATAACCAAATCGGTTGGTTCACAAAGAATTGAATCTGTTGTAAAACCTAAATCAGCACCGAAGATAGTGATTTTATTACCAAGAATTGTTACTTCGCACCCATTATCATCTTCTAAAACCAAACTTGGATAATAATAGTTTCCAATTGAATAACAATATGTTGCAGTATCAACGACCCCAGTTTCTGTAAATCGTCCATCACCATAAATCCATGAACGATTAGTTGCCCCAACTACATTTTGTGCAATAAAGGTAAGCGTATCATACGTACATCCAGTTGGTTGACTAACAACGAATTCGCCACGCGGTCCAGATATTTGAATATATTTTGGTTTTGACAATACACTTTTACAACCATTATTATCTATTGCAGTCAACTGAATATCATATTCTCCTGATTTGTAATATTTTGCAAACGCATCAACAACCGTAGATGGTAAATTTCCATCTGACAATTCCCAAGAATAAGTCAAGTTTGTTCCTGTTGATTGGTTGGTAAAATTCACATCTGCTGGCGGACACGTAAAGACAGAATCACTTGCAATGAAATTTGCTATTGGTTTACGAACATTTACAGTCTTTGTTGCATAAACATGGCAAGATTCCATAAATTTATATTTATCGTATAAATCCAATGAAACTACAAAGCTTGTATCTCCTTTTACAACATTCTCGTACGAATGTGTTGGATTAACCTCGTCTGTACTTGGTGTTTCGTCGCCCCAATTCCAACTATAGTATAATTCTGCACCAGAAGATGTATTAGTTACTTTCATTTCATCGGACGAACATATAACTGACGGAATGTTGAAATTGGCAATAGGTTTTAAGATTTCTATGGCATTTGGTTTTGACAACACCGCCTTACAACCTTTGGAATCAATTGCAGTTAGCGTAACATTGTAAACACCTTTTTTGTAGAGATGTTCTACCAATGCTGTTTCTCCAGGAAGTACATTTTTTGTTTCTGTAGAACCATCACCAAAATTCCACACATACGAAACGATTTCCGCTTTACTATTCTTTGACAAATCGCGAACGGCAACACCATACATATTTTTTACGGTATGTCCAGTACCATTTTCACAAGCTCCATACGCGTCTGTTGTATGTCCGTCAATAGAAAATTCATTGAATAATGGTAGTGGATTTACAACAATTTGTCGAGGTTTTTTATTGGTTGAATCCATACACCCATCAGAATTTTCAACTTTTAAATAAACATTAAATGTTCCTACAGAATCAAACGTATGAGAATATGTTCCAGTAGCTATTGAAATGGAATCCTCTCCTATTACCCAACGACGACTGACTATGGAACCAGTTGCAGTCTTACTTGTATCACGGAATTGGATAGGACTTCCAACACATACTTCTGTAATATCTGAAGTAAATCCAGCTCGAATTCCCGACATATTGATAGCCATTGGCAATGTATCAGAACATTCGCCAGCGTATGTAATCAAATTTACCACATAATTATTTGCAATCGCGTATTCATGTGTTGGCATATTGCATGTTGGATCACTTTTAATTACATCACCAGTTTCGTTATTCTTTTTCCATTCAAAATGTCCTTCAGACAACTGATTTACATAAATCTTGTCACTACCATCACCAAAATCCCATAAATATGACTCTGCGCCCTTTGATATTGAAGGATCAAAAGTCATTTCGCCAGGAAAAAAGCATAAAGCCTTTGGATTATACGAAAATCCTGATTTTGGAATTTTCAGTGTTATATCTTGTATCAATGGGTCTGAAGGACAATAATAATTACGAGCTACCAAATTCATAGTGTATGTTCCTGGTTCATCGTAAATATGCTTCAAACTAATTGACCCATCATTGTAATATGTAGAATCTATTCCATCTCCAAATTTAAATACCCATGTATCTGACTCTGGAGAAGAAGCTTCTATTTTTACGCCATTTTTATTATAACACGCATCTGGTGCAATAATTGTCGGAGTTGTCGGTTTTACACCAATTTTAACTGTATCTTTATACATTGCTTGGCAACCAGCATTATCAGTTATTGTCAGTTCTACAGGAAACTCTCCTGCTTCTGCAAAATCTATTGTTGCATTCTGCCCAGATGTTGTATGTGACGTTTCTTTCGCATTATCATAATCAAACTTCCACAAATAAGAAGATGTGGTCAAACCAAATTCTGAAGAACTTTTATCTGTAATGGTCGTTGTTGAACCAAGACAAAAATTTTCGCCATCGCTTGAAGTTATTTCAAACAATGCTATTGGTTGCGTTATTTGGATATACTTATCTTTTGTTTCGGTGTTTTCACATTGATTAGCATCAGTTACTTTTAACGAAATAGTATATGCTTGTGAGGCATCATATTGATGTTTTGGATTTTGTTCTGACGATGTTTTTCCATCACCAAAATCCCATCGCCATGCGACTGCCGATGCAGAACTCGCACTAAATTGAGGTGCAAATCCAGCTTCACAACCTTGAGTTTTATCTGCAGAAAAATCAACAGTTGGTATTGTATTTATTTTAATTTGTTTTTCGCTTGTTCTTTCACAACCAACTACATTTGTTGCAACTAATGTTACGTCATATACACCAGCAGTAGCAAAGGTTTTAGAAACAGATTGTCCGCTCAATTCTTCTCCATCAATAGTCCACTTCCATGTCCCCATAGGAGAATTTGAAGATCCTTTAAATGTTACGGCACTTCCCTCACATAAAGCATTAGATGTTGTAAAATTTGGAGCAAATGTGTTTATGTTGATAAAATTGGTAAATTTTTTTGTGGTCGTACAACCCGTATATGTCATTGCTGATAATTCTACATCAAAACTTCCATCGGTTGTATATGTATGCGTTGCAACTGCATCTTTAGAGTTTTCTCCATCTCCAAAATTCCAAAAATAATCTACGGCAGTTCCATTTGAAATTTGAGAAGAAAATGTTGTGGTAAATGGAGACTCGCACCCTTCTGTTTTTACGACTGATGATGACTCCGACTCCGTCGCTTTTATACTGATATTCAAAGGTTTAGTTACCTGAATTGTATCGGCAAAAGTTTTGGTATCAGAACAGCCATTTGCATCTTTCACCGTCAAACCAATAGTAAATTTTCCTTCTTCTGTATATTTCATTTTAGGATTTGCTAGAGAAGAGCCTGTTCCATCGCCAAGCGACCATGAATACGAAACTATTGCCGCAGGAGATGTCGCCTCGCTAATAAATTCAAATTCCGTATCAGTACATCCAGTAAATGCATCTGAAATAGAAAATTTTGCAATAGGAGTTTCAAACAATTCAATGTCGTGAGACACTGTATTACTTTCAGAACCTTTTTTTACTGTTAATGTAACGGTATATTTTCCTGGAGCATACGTCAAAGCTCTATTCTCTTTCTTGTTATACGATATTGGATTGGAACCATTGCCAAAATTCCAAATCCATTCATCAATATCTCCCGTAGAATTATCGTAAAAACTTACGACCTGTGTACCACATTTGTCATATTTTACAGAAAAGTCAGCTTTTATTTGGGCTTGAGTAGTCATTGACATAACAAAACAAACCCCGATGACTACGAATTTTCGTAATTTTTGTACGTTCATAACAATCCATTTTATTCGGTGAAAGATATTGAAAAACTTTGAGGCAACAATAGTAGATTACAATAAGTTATTAACAATGAATTATAAAAAAACAGCATTGTCAACAATTTGACAATGCTGCCTCTCATTATGTGTAAAAACGCTAAGAATCACGTATTTACAATATTTATAAAAAAAGATTCTATTGCTCTACTTTTATTTTTTCGTACATAGCACGAACTTTTTCTTTTGCTTCTTCTATAGAACTTCCACGAGCCAAAAGAACTGCCATACGACGGTGATCGTGAACTTCAGGTTTACCAAAAATACGAATTTGTGTGTCTGGTTCAGCCAACACCTCTTCTAAATTACTGAAAGAAACATTTGTGCTATCACCACGAACAACAACAGCTTTTGATGCAGAAGGTCCATGGAATGCTATATTTGGAATTGGCAAACCAAGTATTGCACGAACATGTAGTGAAAATTCCGACAAATCTTGTGAAATCATTGTTACCATTCCTGTATCGTGTGGACGTGGTGAAACTTCACTAAAAATAACATCATCACCTTTAATAAACATTTCAACGCCAAAAATACCACGACCACCAAGTGCATCTGTTATTTTCTTTGCAATTTCTTGTGCTTTTTCTATTGCTTTTGGTGTCATTGGTTGTGGTTGCCAAGATTCTTGATAATCACCATCTTTTTGCCAGTGACCTACAGGTTGTAAGAAACTTGTTCCATCTTTATGACGAACTGTTAAAAGTGTGATTTCATAATCGAAATCAACAAAACCTTCAACAATAACTTTTCCAGCACCAGCACGACCACCTTCTTGTGAAATAGCCCAAGAAGTGTCAATATCAGCTTCCGTTTTTACAACACTTTGTCCGTGTCCCGAAGAACTCATAATTGGCTTAATAACGCATGGTATTCCTATTTCCTTAATTGCTTGTTTATATTCATCATACGTCGCTGCGAAGCGATAATTTGAAGTTTTTAAGCCTAACTCTTCGGCTGCCAAACGACGAATTCCTTCGCGGTTCATTGTTAAGAATGTTGCTCGTGCTGTTGGAATTACATTAAATCCTTCTTTTTCAAGTTCAACCAATGTTTTTGTTGCAATAGCCTCTACTTCTGGAATAATATAGTCTGGTTTTTCTGCATAAATAATTTCACGCAATTTTTCACCATCAAGCATTGATATTACATACGATTTGTGTGCAACTTGCATCGCTGGAGCATTTTCATAACGATCAACTGCAACAACCTGAATTCCATATCGTTGTAATTCAATTGCAACTTCTTTTCCTAATTCTCCTGAACCACAAAGTAAGGCTTTTTTGCCTCCTTCTTTGAATACTGTACCAAATTTAGTCATAGCACTTAATTGAAATTTATTTTCCTCAAAAGTAAAAATTCGCATTTGTTTTTTATATAAAAAAAAAGATAAGTTATTGACAAGTTGTGAAATAGTGTTTAATGATTTGTATTTAACATCACAAAAAAGGAGATGTAACTTTTGTTACATCTCCTTTTACATAAGCATCAATTGTCAAATAAAACTGACCTTCTATTTCTGCCGACAGAAAATTAATATTTCACGACTTTTGTTGTTTTAATAGAACCATCAACAAATTGTATTGAAAGAATGTATGTTCCATTTGTCAAGTTTGAAACATTAAGTTCTATAGATTCTTGATTTACACTACATGTAGATTGAGAACCTTTAATACCAATTACCTTAATTGTCTTAATTACTTCGCTTGATTCAATTGTTAGAAAATCAACACAAGGATTTGGATAAACATTCAAGACAAAATCAATGTCATCAACAGCTGTTCCTGTATTTTTTGAATTCATATAATCGTTGTATGCTGTTTTCAATGTTTTTGTAATGGCATCAACTTCACCTTGAGTTGCTCTTTCTTCCATATATACAGGTTTTGCAGAATTCAATGCATTAATTAATGCAGCACGTTTTTCTGAAGGATATTGTCCAACTGCAGTTCCCGCCGTTGTTGTTTCTAACGCTTTTTCTGCTGATGCAATTAAATATGCAAGATCATCTTTGTTAACTGGACCTTCACCAATCTTTGAAGCAACGTACGCATCGTATGCATTTTGTAATGCTGTTACTTGAGCATCAACTGCTGCTTGCGTTGCAGACGCATTTGAATTTACAGTTTTTGCCGTATTCAAGGCGTTTGTTAACGCTGTACGTTTTGCTGCTGAATATTGACCAACTGCTGTTCCTGCTGTTGTTGTATTCAAAATTGAAGTAGAAAGAGTTATCAAATTTGCAAGTTCTGTTTTATCAACTGGTTCATCTGGAGTATCAGGACTTTCAATTTCTATACCTTTCATAACAACTTCATCAATCCAAACTTCACAAGAACCACTTGCTTGTTGATATTGCCATTGGAATCCTGTAATATGTGCAAGATTAAAATTTTTTGCAGTTCCCCAACCAGCTTGAGCAAAATCATCCCAACTCAAGTCCACTAAAGTCCAATTAGAATGTTGACCTATCGTATACGCATAGTAATCATTATCTTTCACATCTGTTGTTTTAACAGAAATAACAACACCATTGCCTTTATGATAGAATTTTATACCTGTAGCTCCCGTACAATCGTAGGCATCTTTTTCATTGTCCATCATATTGAAACCCATACCAACGAATGGATCGTAAGTAAGTTCTCCTTTATTCAAAGTTCCTGTCATTTTTGCTGCGTATGCT
>JAZRVS010000035.1:0-5886 GCA_045599365.1 Bacteroidales bacterium | reverse complement strand
GAGATGACCGCCTTCGGGGAAACCGATAATAAAAACGCCTTTTTCACCGGCAAACTGATGATTGATGAATTAGGATACTCTTTTCTTTTCCGTAATTACAATCCCAATCAGGGGAAATGGACAACAACCGATCCCCTCGGTTATCCCGATGGGTGGAACAATCTGACGTATTGTGGAAATCATTCCAATATGGCAATCGATACAGAAGGTGCCCTTTGGAGTTGGGCGACAGGAGCCATTGGTGCTGGATTGAGTGTTGCGGGGTATGTCACATCCAGTTTGCTGATTGGTTCTAATATTACTGCAACCGGTATAGTTGGTGCCGCAGCTGGTGGATTTGTCGCAGGTGCTGTTGCTGGAGTAATGATAGGCGATCCCTCTGCCGCAACGATATCAACTTTAATGTTCGCCGGAGCTACTTCCGGTGTGGCGGGACAACTTGTAAACAATGGTATATCGACAGCACTTGACCCCAACAAGCAATATAACTACGCAACTCTAACAGACGGAGTTTTACGCAATGGAGTTATTGGTGCATTAACAGGTGTATTGCCTCTTAACGATATTCTTGCAAACTTTGTCGCTTTTGAAACAGGAGTATTAGATAATGTGTATGCCTATTCAAAAGCGACAATTTTGAATGCGTTAGAACAATTGGATGAAACTGCAAAAAATCGTTTGATGCAACAAGAAAAGCTTATGGAGTAGAACATTATGTTTAAAAACGAAAAAAAAGTGTTTAAGATATTAGGAGTTTTTGTAATAGGTTGCAACGGATTGATTATTTTTTGTGGCTGGCTCAATATCTTTTCCCAAAATTCATTATTGATAACTCACCTTATGGATTTATTTAAGAACAAATCCGTATTAATTCTATGTCTATTTTCTTTATCCATTCTGTGCACAATACTTTCCCTATACTCTTTTTATTATTTTGTAAAAAAATGCTACCATGACAAGTAACCTGGATTCACGTACACAACGAGGTCTGTGTAACGATTTTTCTGTAAAATAGCAGATTGGACCGGGTACTGGTGATTTTCGGTGACAGAAATACCGGTAAAACAGGTACGGATTTTCCCATATTTTCCCGAATGCGCTCTTGACAATTGTAATGTTCGGGCTTATGATATCATCGGACAGTTGCTTAACAGGCTAATGATAAAAGATTTCTGAAAATTACAGTAAAAAGTTATAAGAATGAAACGAAGGTTCTCACTGACAGCTCCGGCATTTGCGGGAAAGGTATTGGCTGAAATGGAATATTTCTATGCCGATGACGGAACCTTGGTCGGCAAGGCATTCAACGGAAAGAGAGTGAATTTTGAATATGACTTGCGTGGTCAGCTGCTGGCAGTCAAAGATGCGGATGGCAAAGATTTGGAGCGTTATACTTATGACCCGGTAGGCAACCGCCTTTCCAAAACGATCAACTGTGTAACAACCACTTACACTTACGATACTGCCAATCAGCTGGTGAGTTCAACTGTCAATAGCGTCACAAAAATTTTTCGAATAAAAACAAGGATAGTATTTTATGAATCTTGAATTTATTTTTCCTGTGTTGACGTTATTGTCATTTCATATAATCTCTATGGCCATTTTTGCAGTATATATTTTTTTCTCAATAAGAAAGAAAATAAAAATTTTATACTACGATGTGGCATTGTATGTTTTTTCTTTTTTGATATGGTGTTGTGGCTTTTTTATATCTGACAAATATGGCATCGGATTTGGTAAAACATTAGGCAACATTTCAGAAATATTATTTATTGGGATATTGATGCTGATTTATATGCTTGTAAAATGTGTTTACCCGATATTCAAAAAGCGCAATTTACCTGAAAAAATGTTATATTATATGGCTGGGACTGTCGTTTTATTATCTTTTCTTATCGGAGTTTTATTTCCGGGTGTTCCGGAGTGAAATAATCAAATTACGGTATTACAGTTAAATTATTCCACTTGTCAAAGGTAAAAAATATGATAATGTACGGTCACTCTTATACAAGCATTTATACTTATGATGAAGCAAACCAGCTGGTAACTTCAACCGTCAATGGCAATACCCTTGCCGTAAATGGTCAAGCCGTTGAGATGACCGCCTTCGGCGAAATTGACAATAAAAACGCCACATCTATCTCAACCAATCTTTTGGAAACCGGATATGATGCGAGTGTCCTTGGGGTACAATATACATGGGATGCGTTATGTTGGGGATATGATGCAATAGGTAATATTTATAGCTGGGGAATTGAGACAAGTGGAAAGGTTATTGGATTTTCTGTAACACAAACTTCCTGCATATTAAATTGGTGTTTTAACTGGGTAAAACAAGTATGGGAATAAAAACAATAGTACGAATTATTTCAATCGTTATTATTTTGGCAGTGCATAGCGGGTGTACCTATTTTTCGGATGAATCTATCGCTGAACGTTATGTTAATGACGGTAAACTTGAGCAGGGGTATGATATACTGAAATCCAAAAAATCTCAAACTTACCGTAGCCTGCTTTTGCAAGGCATAATTCTTGAACGCCAGGAATTATACTCGGAAGCAGTAGAAATTTTATCTAAAGCAATAGAAATTCATCGTGGAGAGAAAGCATTTTTTTACCGCGGCTGGGCATGGACGGAGTTAGGTAATTTCAACAATGCTATTGATGATTTTTCGCAGGTCGCAAAACTTTCCCCCCATAAAACAGATGCTTTTTCAGGATTGGGAACAGTTTATCTGCGAAGCAATCAAGACGCCATGGCAGTCAAAACATTTCAGAAGGCATTAAAGATTGCCCCCCGCAATATTGACTTGTCAGCGCAATACATTCGCGCATTGTATTGTAACAACGAAGAAATAAAGGCTCTTGTGTTTTTATCCCGGCTGCCTGATGAAATAAAAGACGATTCGCGACTGAGAATAGAAATGGCATGGGTGCTGTGTACATCTTCCCGGATGCAGGAGAAAGACGGTATTGTGGCGGAAAAGATGCTGAATGATATGGCAGCGCAATGCAATAAAACCGCAATCTTTTGGGAAGTAAAAGCGGCAGTTGATGCAAAATCGGGAAACTTTCACGAAGCAAAACAAAGCATAGATAAAGCCATTTCCCTTTCAAACAGCAGGTTGTACGATAGCATCTTAAAAATGGAACAGAAAGCATATAATCGGAATATTTTACCGCCTTACCGTGATTTGTCTCGCAATAGACCTTTCTTAATAAGAAAATAGTTATTCTCCAAGATTTTCAGATGAGATATTTTTTACAAATTTGTTGTTTCTTTTTTTCTACGTTTCTTTCAGCGGAAACAATCGTTGTCAAAACGAAAGCACCGCAGAACAAAAATGCGGTATTCCAATATCGTGTACCCAAAGGGTATGACAAGAATCGGCGGAAAATGCATCGGGTACTGGTGATTTTCGGAGGAAGAAATACCGATGGCAAAGCCGATGCTTCCGGTCGCATGTGTTGAAAAAACATCATAAAAAAATGGTATTTTTTAGTCACGATAAGAGATAAGGACTTGACAAATCCAATGTTGTGACTTATGTTATTTGTAGGCATTTTATAGTTTGGTTGTAGTTTTTCTGTCTTTAGTGTCCCAATCAAACAAACTTAAATTAGGGATAAAAAAATGAAACGTGCTATCACACAAATCTTCACTCTGTTACTTCTAGTAACACTGGCAGTTCCGGCTTTTGCAGGAAGAGTATTGGCTGAAATTGAGTATTTTTACTCTGATGACGGAACTTTGACCGGCAAGGCATTTAACGGCAATCGGGTAAATTTTGAATACGATTTGCGTGGTCAGCTGCTGGCGGTCAAAGATGCGAATGGCAAAGATTTGGAGCGTTATACTTATGACCCTGCAGGCAACCGTCTTTCCAAAACGATCAATGGCGTGACTACGACCTATACTTACGATAAAGCGAATCAGCTGGTAACTTCAACTGTCAATGGCGTAACCACTCATTACAAATATGATGCAGCCGGTAGGATGGTTCAGGCGGGCGATAAGAGTTACATCTATAACGGTCAGAACAAAGTATCCGAAGTACGACAGAATGGAAAAACTGTTGCCAAGTTTGAATACAACATTGATGGTCAGATTGCTAAAGCGATTTACGGTGATAAGGTTGAAGAATTTATGTGGGACAGTTTGGCCCTCATTTGGCGCAGCGGTGTAACCTATATTAACGAACCATACGTCACCGGCGGCAACCCGGTTATGGCGGGAGATGATGTCCTTTTCAATGATATGCTCGGCAGTACGCTTGCGGTCAATGGCAAGCAGGTGGAGATGACCGCCTTCGGCGAAACGGATAATCCAGCGGCATTCTTTACAGGCAAACCGTTGATTGATGAACTCGGATATTCTTTCCTCTTCCGCGACTACAATCCTACGCAGGGCAAATGGACAACCGCCGACCCGCTCGGTTATCCCGATGGCTGGAATAATCTGGCGTATTGCAATAATGGGGTTGTAAAATCTATTGATTTTCTCGGTGCAAAAGTATATTGGTGTGCTAGAGATTTAGCAAACTCCCCTGTTGGGAATCATCACTTTTTAGCCTTTATCCCTGATAATCCGAATGATTTCACTGGAAAAACAGTTGACACGGGGAGTGGTTCCCAAGGTTGGACAAATGGAGGCCAACCTAAAGATGGTAAACTTGTTAGTGCACCCAATGAAGATAATGATCTACAATCGGTAAGAGAATTGCGTGATCCTCAAAATTATCCACCAGGAACATTTAGTGATTGGGATGGGGAAATGCATGAAATACCAACACCACGAGGAATGACAGATACTCAATTTATAAATGCTTTGCAAAAAGCTATTGATGAATATCAAAATAATTGTCCTTATAGTCTTGTTGATGAAAATTGTGCAGCTTGGGTAAACTCGATGTTGGAACGTGTCGGGATTCCGAAAAGCGAGCGTGAACGTTTAGGTGAATTTTTTGGAGTTGACTGGGGAGAAGAGGATTTGATTCCTAGTCAGTATTTTGTAAAGGAGTAAGAAATGAAGAAAATACAGTTGTTCGTTTTTAGTTTATGCGCTTTCCTATTTGTGGGCTGTGATTCGGACATCAATCCGAATTCATTGATCGGGATGTCAAAGAAAGAAGTCCTTCGTTTAGCGTTTGAAAGGTGTACTTTTAATAATAATGGAGAACTGAATATAGGCACATGGAAAGTTGAAAAAAATGGGAAAAGATCGTATCAAAACTATTATTATAAGTCGTTAGATGTCGCTCTGAAAGACTCTCGCTTAATGGATTGTGATATTTGGGAGATCGGAAAAAAATATAAATTTTCTTTTTCCATTAGCAAAAAAGAAGAATGTCTCGAAGTATTATTTAAACATGGTAAAGTATTTAAGGTTGAAAAAAAGCATTGGAATAAAACATAACCCATTCATAAATGAAGCAATCTAATAAAAATTTTTTCATTTTTCAAGTCTAACAAGCAAATGGTTTGTTTTAGCAGGAGTTTTACATGACAAGATTTTTGTTAACAATAATATGTTTATTTCCGCTATTTCTCATTGCAGAAACAATCGTTGTCAAAACGAAAGCCCCGCAGAACAAAAATGCGGTATTCCAATATCGTGTACCCAAAGGGTATGACAAGAATCGGCAGAAAATGCATCGGGTGCTGGTGATTTTCGGCGACCGAAAGACCGGTGAGACAGCCACGGATTTTTCGGTATTTTCCCGAATGCGCGCTTGACAATTGTAATGTTCGGGCTTATGATATCATAGGACAGTTGCTTAACAGGCTAATGATAAAAGATTTCTAAAAATTACAGTAAAAAGTTATAAGAGAATGAAACAAAGGTTCACACTGCTTTGCACGCTTTTGTTATTGGTCACACTGACG
>JAZRVS010000034.1:0-17542 GCA_045599365.1 Bacteroidales bacterium | reverse complement strand
CATCAAATTGAGCCGAATTAGGATTAATAATTGTGTCATACAATGCCACAATGCTGTCTTGAGCAGTTATTGCAATAGTTTGTTGTTTAGTGTCCCCCTCATTGACTGACTTTTCCCGTGGTTTGTACACATAAAAAAAAGCAACAACAACAATAACAACAACAAATGTACTCAAGTTTTTTCCTAATCGGACCCAATTTTGACTTTTTGACATACAAATGAAAAAAACTTACGAGACAAAGGTACGGTCAGCATCTCAAGCATAAAAAAAAGGGCAATAAAAAAACAAATTGAGAATGGATGTCAATATGTTAGAAAGATTTCATTTGGTTATATTTACATATATTTACAAGATTATTCTCTATAAAGCTATATTTTTGCGACAAAAAAAGCGAATATGTCGTTTGACAATAGAGATAGTATTGATTTTGGCAAAGAAGAAATTCCGAAATTATTTAGGACAATTTTCGTTCCTACCCTATTAGGAATGCTCTTTAATGTTGCCTTTACCCTAACCGATGGAATATTTGTTGGGAATGGGATTGGTCCAGATGGTCTTGCGAGTATCAATCTTTCTTGTCCCATTATGATGATAATCACGGGATTGGGAATAATGTTTGCTTCTGGAAGCAGTGTTGTTGCAGCCATACATTTGGCAAAAGATAACAAAAAAGCGGCGCAAATAATTATTACGCAGGCGTATATTTCGTCCATACTGATTGCGAGCATAGTCATTTTATTTTTAATTTTTTTCTCCGATTCTATTTTACTTATGATTGGCGTTACAAACAATTTATTTGAATTAGCCGAAGAATATTATTTTTGGTTTTTACCAACATGTTTATTTCTTATGATTCAAATAGTTGGGGAATACATTATTCGACTAGATGGCTCGCCAAAGTACGCAATGAATGCAAACATTCTTCCTGCCATAATAAACATCATCCTTGATTACATCTTTATTTTCCCATGTAAATTAGGAATAAAAGGTGCTGCATTGGCAACCGATATTGGAACAGGCGTTGGAATGCTTATGACATTTTATTATATGTTCTTTATGTCGAAAGACCTCCGATTTTACAAATTAAAAAGAACTATTACTAGTTTGCGTCTTTCTATACGAAACACTGGTTATATGATGAAAATTGGATTTTCTGGGTTTATTGGTGAATTTGCGATTTCAGTCATGATGGTCACAGGAAATATTATGTTTGGAACATATTTGGGCGATGATGGGATAGCAGCATACGGAGTTATTTGTTATTTGTTTCCTGTTGTTTATATGGTTTATTGCGCAGTTTCATCGTCATCACAACCAATCATTAGTTTTAACTATGGTGCAAAACAATATCAACGAGTAAAAGAGACATTTCGACACAGCACACTCATAAGTGTAAGTTTCGGGCTATTGGTAACACTTATTTTTTGGTTATTTGCAACAAAAATTATTTCTATTTTTTTAGACAACACGACCGAAGCATTTCAACTTGCCAGTAACGGATTACCATTATAT
Source organism: Bacteroidales bacterium (assembly GCA_045599365.1). Classification (GTDB taxonomy): domain Bacteria; phylum Bacteroidota; class Bacteroidia; order Bacteroidales; family UBA1715; genus UBA1715. The sequence continues at coordinate 16,029 of JAZRVS010000034.1, read as the reverse complement.
TCCATTGGTTTTGCCTTTGTAGCTTTTAATGTCTCTGCTATCGGTTATTTTCAAAGTATTGAAAAAGTTTTACCATCAATTGTGTTAATGATATTACGTGGAATAGTTTTTCTTATTATTTCTTTTATATTTTGTCCAAAACTATTTGGCACAATGGGTTTATGGGTAGCCGTACCCATTGGCGAAATTCTTACGAGTATTTGCGGAATTTTACTTCTCTCGATTAAAAATTCGGCTCAATAAAGCACCCGAAATATTATGCCAAACACTAAAAATAGCACCTGGAATTGTGGCCGACTGTAGAGCTGCAAAGTGCTGATTTGCCAACGAGCAAGCTAATCCTGAATTTTGCATACCAACTTCAACCGAAATTGCAATACATTGTTCTCTTCCCATTCGAGACAAACGACCGATTACATATCCTAAAAGATATCCACACACATTGTGTAAAACAACTACTATAATAACTATAAGTCCAACAGTGTGCAATTTTTCCGAATTAGCAGAAACGACACATGCAACTATACTTATGATAGCAAGCGACGAACACGAAGGTAAAAACTTTAATATTAGACTATTGAATTTTGGAAAAAATCGTTGAACCAAAAATCCAACCACAATTGGTAAAATAACCACTTGAACAATTGATAAAAACATACTCAAAACATCTACATCAACAATAGTACCAACCAATAGCCATATAATAACTGGAGTTAAAATTGGTGCAAGTATTGTTGAAACAGCGGTCATTCCGACAGATAAAGCCAAATCTCCTTTTGACAAAAATGTAATAACATTAGAAGATGTTCCACCTGGACAACAACCAACTAAAATAACACCAACAGCCAATTCGTTTGGCAACTGAAAAAGCATGACCAATAACCAAGCGAGCAACGGCATTATTGTAAATTGCGACAAACAACCAAGTAAGACGTTTTTGGGGTGAGTGAACACAATCTTAAAATCACTTGGTTTTAATGTTAACCCCATAAAAAACATTACAAATCCGAGCAAATAACTAATGCTTGAAGTTTTAATCCAAGCAAAAGAACTTGGAACTAAAAAAGAAACTACAGCAACAATTAAAACGAGTAACGCAAAGTACCTTTCAATGAAATATAAAATCTTGTTTAACATTTTTTTGTGTGTTGATTTAATATACTAATTTGACACTCAATTATTTATAATTATGCATCCGTAGCAATGAACAAATCATATCCCTTTGTTCTCTTTAAATTTTGATAAATACATATTTCGTTTATCTTCTGGAAATTTTTCTATTGCATATCGCAACATTGTTCGAGGCATCGTTGTATATCGCTCAATTAAAAAATCATTTAATCGTTGTTCATCGCGTTTCCCAGCCTCGCGAAGCAACCAACCAACAGCTTTCTGAATTAAATCGTGAGAATGATGAATTAAAATATCTGCGATAGCATACGTATCGTCTAGCTCATTATGTCGAAGAAACTGCATCGTACTCACAATTCCTATCCGTTGTTCCCAAATAGTTTTTCCATCTTTTGCAAAATCATACAAGATTGTCCTATCTCTATTCAAAAGCCAATCTCCCAATATTTCATAACAACTTAAATCGACTAAGTCCCAATTATTTATATGTGTTGTATTTGACAAATAAAAATCCACGCATTTTTTTTGCAAATCTTCGTTTTTTTTAGCATGCTTATAAATCTGGATTAATGCCAACAACGATGCCAATCTAACTTCGTGATATTCGGAGCAGACACACTCTTCTAAATCTTTGAATGTCAATTTATTCCAACACGATTTAACTACAGCACGTGTAACAGGAACCTTTATTCCAAGGAATTTATCACCTTCTCCATATTGTCCTTTTCCTGTCTTGAAGAAACGTGACAACCCCGCAACTTGAGAGTTGTCTTGATTGTCTAATTGAGATTGCAACAATATATTCATATCCTAACAAAAAAGAGACGATGAACACATCGTCTCTACAAAAATCTTAATTGTTTAATTTATCAACCGCACTTACTTGAACCGCAGTCTTTACAAATCAAGCACCCCTCTTGGTATATAAGATTTGAACTACCGCAAGCTTCGCACTTTTTGCCAGAAGTTACTTTTGTTCCGTCAGGAATATATTTCTTCAAAGCGCGTTCAATACCATTTTTCCAAGTGTTGATAGAATCCTCTTCAACGTGAAGTGAGCCAATCAAACTTACGATTGTTTCAATTGGCATACGGTGACGAAGAATACCTGAAATCAATTTTGCGTAGTTCCAAAATTCTTCGTTAAACATACGGTTCAATCCGTAGAAACGTACTGGATAGCCTTGTTTGTCGGTATATTCAAAATCGTAGCGAGAACGACCAGTTGATTTAACTTTTACTTTGATAATTCTACCTTTCTTGATTGACTTTGGAATAGGAAGAACGTCTTCATCGACCTTACCAGTGAATATTTCGTATGGTTGACCTTCCATTAAACCAACAACGGCAATCCAACATTCTTCACCATTACGGAAACGAACAACATCGGCATCCAAAGTTTCAGGTCTTTCTGGTGGTATATATCCAGAACATGTACACTGATGTTCGCCGTCCTTCTTTGTTGATTCAGAAACAAGAACGCCTGTTCTACAACCATCGCGATAAACAGTAACGCCCTTACAACCAACTTGCCAAGCTTTCATATACAATTCGCCAACAAGTTCTTCTGTAGCAGTACTTGGAAGATTGATAGTAACACTAATTGAATGGTCAACCCATTTCTGAATATCACCTTGCATTGTAACCTTACCCAACCAATCGACATCGTTTGCTGTTGCTTTGAAATAAGGAGATTTTTCAAGAATTTCATCAAGTTCTTTTTGTGGGCAATTCTTTACTTCTTCAATATCGTATCCGTTGATACCCAACCAAGTAAGAAATTTATGGTGGAAAACTCTATATTCTTCAAAAGCATCACCTTTTTCGTCGGTAAAAGCAACTTTAACCGATTTATCGTTAGGATTAACCTTTCTACGACGGGTATATACAGGCATAAACAAAGGTTCGATACCAGAAGTAGTTTGAGTCAACAAACTTGTAGAACCAGTTGGAGCAATTGTCAACATAGAAATATTACGACGACCGTATGCCATAATATCGTTGTATAATTGTTCGTCCTCTGCTTTTATACGAAGTAAGAATGGATTATCTTTTTCTTTTTCGGCACTAAAAACTTGGAATGGACCACGAAGTTTTGCCATTTCCATTGATGCACGATACACCTCAATTGCCAATGTTTTGTGAACTTTCTTTGCAAATTCAATTGCCTCAGGAGTTCCATAGCGATAACCAAGAGCCGCAAGCATATCGCCTTCGGCAGTGATACCAATACCAGTACGACGACCATCAATAGCTTTTTGCTTGATTTTCATCCACAATTCTTTTTCAACACGTTTGATATCGAAACTTTCAGGATCGGAATTGATTTTAGCCAAAATAGCATCAATTTTTTCAAGTTCCATATCAATGATGTTGTCCATCATTCGTTGGGCATATTTTGCGTGTTCCTTAAATTTCTCAAAATTGAAAGATGCTTGTGGAGTAAACGGATTTTCTACATAACCATATAAGTTGATTGCCAATAAACGACAACTATCGTAAGGGCAAAGAGGAATCTCTCCACAAGGGTTAGTTGAAACCGTCAAGAAACCTTTGTCTGCATAACAATCTGGTATTGCCTCGCGATGAATTGTGTCCCAGAATAGAATTCCTGGTTCAGCCGATTTCCATGCGTTATGAACAATTTTGTTCCACAATTGACGAGCATTGACTTCACGGGTGAAAATTGGTTTATCCGAATCAATAGGATATTTTTGGACATAAGTCGTGCCTTCTTTTACGGCAGTCATAAATTCATCGTCAATACGAACAGAGATGTTTGCACCAGTGATTTTCCCTTGTTCAAGTTTTGCATCGATGAATTTTTCCGCATCAGGATGTTTGATTGAAATACTCAACATCAAAGCACCGCGACGACCATCTTGAGCGACTTCGCGCGTTGAATTTGAGTAGCGTTCCATAAAAGAAACAACGCCCGTAGAAGTTAATGCACTATTATTTACAGGTGAACCAGCAGGACGAAGATGAGACAAATCGTGACCAACGCCACCACGACGTTTCATCAACTGAACTTGTTCCTCATCCGTACGCATAATGCCTCCGTAAGAATCAGCGCCTTGATTTTGACCAATAACGAAGCAGTTTGACAATGATGAAATTTGGAAATTATTCCCCATTCCTGCCATTGGACTACCTTGTGGAACAATATATTTAAAGTCTTTCATCAAATCGAAAAACTGTTGTTCCGACATTGGTTCTGGATAATTACTGTCAATTCGAGCAAGTTCGCTTGCAAGACGATGGTGCATATCGTCAGGATTCTTTTCATACAAATTACCGAAAGAATCTTTCAAAGCATACTTGTTAATCCATACAGTAGCTGCCAACTCATCGCCTTTGAAATATTTCTTTGTGCTTTCGAGTGCTTCTTCGTACGAATACGTTTTTTGTTCTGCCATTTTTCTTTAATTGTTTTACAAACCTTTGTTTTACTGATTCCTTCCGTCTCAAAAAATGAGGTGGAAATGCATTGCTAAATTATAGACTTATTCTATGTGTATTGTCAAAAACCATTTATAGTTTTTCTCATTTTTTTAACAACTTAAATACATAATAGAGAACAACTTACAAGAAAGCAAGTCGTTTTCAATTCTAATTTATGAAATTTGTAAATACTTTCGTGATTAGAGTCTAAAACGGATATCCAATACCAAAACTAATATTGAAATCGTCGCGAGTAAGATTTCGATTACCCCATATAAGATGAGAGCCAGTATCTTCAATTTCAAATGATTCACGAACCTTCATACCCACATCACAACGAAGTAGTAAAAATGAAAAATCGAAGCGTAATCCAACGCCCGTTCCTATAGCAACACTTTTATAGAAATCCTTTAAATGAAATTCTGCGCCTTCAAGTTCATCATTCCAAAACGACCAAATATTTCCAGCATCAACAAACACAGCTCCATCAACCAACCAAAACAAATGGAATCGACTTTCGAGATTCAATTCCAACTTAACATCACCCAAATAATATTTAAAACTATTTATTGTATCTCTGTGAGAACCAATTCCCAACGAGCGACTTTCCCATGCACGCATACTATTAGCGCCACCTGCGTAGTATTTCTTCACGCTTGGCAAACCTTCGGAATTAAGATATGGAATTGTCAAACCACCAAAAATACGATAAACAAAAATCGTTTTAGGCGAAAAAACCTTATAGTACCGAAAATCAGCCTCTACTTTTCCATACTGCGTAAATGGAATTCCAAATGTTTCATATTGACCATTATCATTTTTCTCTTTGCCTACGGCATTGCAATACAAATACATTAAATTTCCACTCGTTTCGCAATAGAACCTAAAGAACTGATAATCACGATTATCAATATTCCTTTTATTGTTATATACAATAGAGAAATTATTACTATAAATCATATAATCTTCGTAACTATACTTGTAATATTCACGACTATTGATGAACGTATTGAATCTGTCGGAAATATCATAATATCGAATAAAACTCAAATCTATAGGATTCAAATTAAATGTAACAAAACGATTTCCATACCACGTATAACCGAAATTCACATCCGATGTTGGACGCGTATAATCTGTTGTTTGCAAGAAATTGTACTCTAAATGGACATTAGACTTTGCTCGAAATCGCTTATTGCTTCGTTGAGAAACAAATGGTGCAAGAAATTTTGGTGTAGAGAAATCAACCTCAACACCATATTCCTGCGAGTTGAATAACTTCAAATTACTATCACCCGATTTAAAAACATGGTTATATTCTTCTGCAAGTTTTAACGTAACAGTAAGATATTCTGCACCATGCAACAAATTTCTGTTTGTATAAGATGTATTTATTTCAGCTCCCCAATCTCCACTGGTATTCGTTCCCTCTATTTCAAAACTCATAGACTGACGTTGTGCTGGCGAAATATTGACATTACAATCAATATTAACGGTATCATTTGTTGATGGCAAGCCAGAATCAACAAATTCTAAATTTACCATATTGACTATTGGGTAACTACTTAACATTTTTTGCGTTCTCTCACAACGATTTAAACTATAAATGCTACCATCTTCTATATAATTCACATATTCTATAACATTTGGTTTCACATACGATGGAGATTTTTCCTTTTGGACAGATGATTTTTCTGCATCTTCACCATTCCTACGAATATGCCGAGTATCTTTTGCAACATAGTCTTGATTGACTTTTGTTTGTATAATTTTATGTATTTTAAGTGAATTTTCGGAAGTTTTCTTTATAGAAATCGACAATGAAACGCTATCGGGACCATGAGTGGTATCAGCGGAAAAAATAACATTATCTCGTGTAAATGCATAATAACCAATATTATTACAGATTCGTACGATTCGGCTTTGTTCATCTTGTAATGAGCTGATTGCAAATGCCTTACCTTTTTTCAATTTTGAAGAATTCTGTGTCCTTTCAATAAACTTTGCTATAGTTGAATCTGGAATATGGTACGAAATATTTGAAATGGAATACAATGGTCCCGAAGTAACAAAAAAATTATCCGTTGCTTTTTTTTGATTTTTTCCTTTGTACTTCATTTCCGATGTAACCGTTGCTTGATAATATCCCATTTCCTTCATAAAAAATCGAAGTTGTTCCGCATTCTTTTTCACCTGTAAACTATCAAGTAATGCAGGCTGTTCTCCCACAACATCTCGAAGCCATATTCCAATTCGACCTTTAGAATTTTGGAATTTATTATAAATACCCAATCGAATCCGAATACCAACAAATTTTCGATTAACCTTTGGCTTTACATAATTTGACATCTCATCTTTGCTAACTCTTTTGTTGTCGCACTTAATAGTGTGATTTACCAACAGAACTTGCTCATCGCCAAGATGACGTGTAACAGAACATTGAGAAAAGAAAAATAATGATAAAAACAACGAAATTACAACGATACGAGAATTCGCATCTTTACTGAATAAACCATATTGCTTCTTCGTTGTCAATTTATTGAATGTGAACACCTTGCGTTTTATACGAAACTAATGAATCTCCTTGTATATACATTAACAAAGCATCATATTCTGGATGAAGAGTAAAAAATTGTTTTGATTTTTCTACACCCATTACCATACAAGCCGTTGCCACAGCATCAACTTCTATACATTCCTTTCCTATAACCGTTGCACTTAATAAATCTGATGGGATTGTTTGTCCCGTTTTGGGATTCACCGTGTGAGAATATTTTTGGCTCTCTTCGTAGAAAAATTTTCTATAATTTCCAGATGTAGCAAGCGAACGATTATCGAGTTTAACCGCAACATCATATTGTTTTTCAATAGGTAACGTATCTATTCCTTCTTCTGGTCGAGTAATTGCAATTGTCCAGACTTTACCTTTTGCATTACGACCTTTTGAACGCATTTCGCAACCAACGTCAACGAGATAATTTTTAACACCTTTTGAATCCAAATATGCAGCAATAATATCGGTAGAATAACCTTGTGCTATTGCATTTCCAATTATTTGCAAACGACTATCCGATTTAATAAAAGTACTATCATTCCACGTAAATTTATCCATACCAACAAATTCTCGAATGCTATCTATTTGCGCTTGAGTTGGAAGCAAATGAGCAGACGTATCTGGTCCAAATTTCCACGCATTTACAAGTGGCGCAACTGTAATATCAAACGTACTATCGGTAATACTTGCAACATATTTCGACTTTTCTAGAAAATATCTAAATTGTTCGTCTATTTTCACATTCGGTACATTGCGATTTATCTTTGATATCATCGACTCATCAATATACACACTAAATGTTGTGTCAAATTTTTTTAAAATTGAATCAAATTCGGGTTTACGAAAAACAGAATCTTCATATACAACGCGATAGTATGTACCTTGTGCCAAACCCGAAACCGTAATATATTCCAATTGTTTTTTTTCTGACTCACTACATGAAAAAAAACAAAAAGCAACAAGAACCAATAAAAGACCTTGTTGCATTTTTTGTAAAATTTCCATCATATTTTATCTACAAAAAAAGACGATGGACACATCGTCTCTAAATTATTTTGATACAAATCTCCTATGGTTTCTTAATAATACCATTTGGAGAATTTTCAATGAATTTCAAAATTGAATCTCGTTCTGCTGATTGTGGGATTCGCGTACGAACCATTTCAAGAGCATCTTTCATCAAAACTCCTTTTTGCAAGAAAATCAAGCGATAAATTTCTTGAATTTCACGAATCTTTTCTTCTGAAAATCCACGACGAGCAAGACCAACAGAATTGATTCCTATATATTGAATAGGTTCTTGTGCTGCTTTCACAAAAGGAGGAACATTCTTACGAATAAAAGTACCACCTGCTATAAACGCGTGATCGCCAACTTCCATAAATTGTTGAGCACCAGCTTTCCCTTCAATAATAACATAATCACCAATAATACAATGTCCCGAAAGAGCAGCATAATTAGCGAAGATGCAATTATTTCCAACAATACAATCGTGTGCTATGTGAACATACCCCATCAACAAACAATTACTACCAACAGAAGTTTTCATTTTATCTACTGTTCCACGATGAATTGTAACACACTCTCGAATAACGGTATTATCACCTATTTCTGTTGTTGTGTGTTCTCCGTCAAATTTCAAATCTTGTGGTATTGCCGAAATAACAGCTCCAGGGAAAATATGGCAATTTTTACCAATTCTTGCTCCTGGCATTATTGTTACATTTGGTTCTATAATAGTTCCGTCTCCAATTTCAACATCATCATAAATGTATGAAAATGGCTTTACCACAACATTTTCACCAATTTTTGCATCTGGGTGGATAAAGCATAAAGATGTATCCATATTTATTTCGTTTTTTTAGTTATTTGAGCTTTTATTTCGCCTTCAGCAACAAGTTGTCCTGCCACGAAAGAATAAGCTTTCATATATACTATACCTCTTCTTACTGGAGAAAGCAATTGTAATTGAAATACTAATGTATCTCCAGGATAAACTTTTTTTCTAAATTTAACATTGTCAACGCTCAAGAAATATACAAGATAATCCGAAGATTTTTCTACGCTTGACAACGCATAAACACCTGCGCACTGCACCATACTTTCAAGCATCAACACGCCTGGCATAACAGGTTCTGTTGGAAAATGACCTTGAAAAAATGGTTCATCAGCCGTAACATTCTTAACGCCAACAATTTCCGTATCTGTAATCCTCATTATTTTGTCAACGAGTTGGAAAGGATAACTATATGGCAACAAATTTTTCAATGTTTGATTGTCATATATAGGCGTTGCATTCAAATCTACATTTGGTGCAGGTACTTTTACTGATGTTTTTATTTGTTTACGAATAATTTTTGCAAACTCTGTATTAGCTTTATGTCCAGGTATTGTTGCAATAATATGTCCTTTTATTGGTTTACCAACCAACCACAAATCACCAATTAAATCAAGAAGTTTATGTCGCGCTGGTTCATTCTCAAATGACAATGGTGTATTGTTGAGTACACCTTCTTTTTCAATTTTTACATCTGTCTTATTGAATAATGCTGACAGACGTGCAACTTCTTCATCGGAAACTGGACGATCAACAAAAACAAGGGCATTATCCAAATCGCCACCTTTAATCAAATTTGCAGCAAGCATCATTTCTATCTCGCGAAGGAAACAGAATGTTTTGCAACAAGCCACTTCCGTTCCAAAATCAGCCAAATCACCTAAACTCGCAAATTGATTACGAAGCATAAATGAATCGTAACTAATTTTCACATCAACACGAAACGTATCACTTGGGTACGCGATAATTTCTACGCCACGTGCTGGTTCAGTATATGTAATCTTTTCTGTAACTTCAAAATACTCTACTTCTGCATTTTGTTCGATAGTTCCAACCTTTTGAATTTCGTCAAAATAAGGTTTTGCGCTACCATTTAATATTGGAACTTCTGGACCATCAACTTCAATCAAGGCATTATTTACATGCAAAGCGTGAAGCGATGCCATTAAATGCTCTATTGTGCTAACCACAGCATTACCTATTCCTATTACAGTTCCTCGTGCCGTATCAACAACATTCTCGGCAAGTGCTGGAATGACTGGTTGATTTTCTAAATCGATGCGTTTGAAACGAATACCAGAATTTGCATCTGCTGGATTCACTGTGGCCGTAACCACTTTTCCTGTATGTAAACCTTTTCCAGAAAAGGAAACTGCTTGCTTTATAGTACGCTGTTTTTCTGCCATATTATAAATTTTGCAACGCAAATGTAAGAAATTTATTGCAATTAAAAAGGAATTGACAATTTTAGTTGTCAATTGTACCTTAATGATGTTTCCGTCTTACCACAATAGCGACTAAAAGTAGCAATACTATACACGAAGCATTCACCAACATTCCCATTTGTAATGAAATGTAATCTTTCATAAATCCCGTCCACAAATTACCCAAACATGTGCCAACAGCCAAGAATGTATTAAACAACATTTGACCCGTAGAATTTTGTTCTTTCGGTACCAAACTATGAACGTACCCAACTGCCGCAACCCAAAACAATCCGAGGGTTATTCCGTGTAAACAACCGATTACAACAGAAAGCCACGGGTTAGGAGAAATTCCATACAAAACCATCCGAATAACAGCGACAATCATTGTGAAAAATATGACATTTTTTACTCCAAATCTTGCAAGGAATCTATCTGCATACGACATAAATGGGAGTTCGCACAATGACTGAACTCCACACGCAATACCAACAATTAAACCGATTTTTGAATTTAATTCATCAATTGGTAAACCACAATAGTACGTTCCACAAATTTCTGTGTAATAAAGACTTATCATATTGAGCAATGGTGCATTACAAATGTAATACATCATACAAAAGGAAAAGAATAACACCAATTTTCTATTTTGTGAAAGTAATTCTATAAGTGTTTTGAGTGACGGAGATTTTTTTGTCTTTTGCTCGTGCTTTTTATTGAGTGATGTGAATGCGATTATCCATGTAGCAACGAAAGAAACAGATGTGATGGGGAATATTATTCCAAAAGAAAGTTCTGTATTTTTTATTAAAAAACCTGTTCCAAAAGACGAAATTGCCCAGCCAAGAGATGCCCACATTCGCATCGAACCATATCCAGCATGAATGACCGATTGATTTGCTTTTTCTAAAGCAAAAGAATCTGCCAACGAAGCCAATGGGTTATTGATTGCCGTGAAAAATATGATGAACAAAAAATAAAAAATGAAATTTCCGTGAACAAGGAATCCTTCAATACAAATGGCAGCGCACAACAATAGGATTAAAAATATTTTACGTTTTCCATATCTATCGGAAATCATTCCCCAGAAAGGAAGTATGAGCATATTGTTTATCTGTTGAACCGCAGCAATTGTCCCGATTTGCAATCCTGTCAGGTCACGTTCGCGTTCTAAAAAAGCATAAAATTGCGTTGACCACGCAGCCATTCCCACGTACAACAAAAAGTAGAGCGCCTTTATTGCCCCAACCGACAACCTTGAATATCGTTCCTGCGAGAACATCAATAAAAAATTTCGGAGGCAAATGTAAATAATTTTCAGGTTTTAAGTTTCAATAGTCCAATTCCATGAAACAATTATATCATTACCTAATTCTACTGCTTTATAAAAGTTTGACTTCCCGAATTATTCACAACCAACGTGTAAACGCCTTTGGGCAACATTGAAACATGTATGCTCGCCGTTTCCCCGCACTCGGTTTGCAAAACCAGTTTGCCTTGTATATCGAAAATTTGGATTTTGTTGTTATCGGTAGGCAAAGTTAGTTGCAAAAAGTCTTTTACAGGATTAGGAGAAATGTAATAATTCCTACTAACGACATCTTTTGTATCTAACCTTATACAAGGGCACTCTTGTTCTACAACTGCTTTATTATCTTCTAAATATGACAATAATTTGATATCAACACCAGACCTAACTGAGCAACTATGTAACAAACCATGTATAGACCCCACACCTTCAATCCAAATTTCGCTATTATCTAACACGATTTTTTTTCGTTCTGTTCCTTGTAAATCTTTGTAAACATCAACACTTGTAACCATTCTCTTATCCAATTGATTCTCCTTAATAAACTCTCGTTTTTCCGCATTTGAAGCCCCCCAATAGTTATCAAACATGATTGAGATTTCATCGTTTACGTTTAAAGAAAAATCATATATTAGGTATTCTTCTGTACTATTTGCAAGTTTAAAATAACATTTCTGTCCAATTTCATACATATAACCAACACACGATGTTTCGTCATCAATTGATTTCATTACACTCGTACATTCAATGCCATCCAAGGTTACTTTTTCTCCAAACGAATATGTTGTTATATTTTCACAAATCTGACCTTCAGCACCAACTGTATAAAGAATCTCCTTCCAAGTTTGCGTTACACCACTATTGATTAACAACATTTGTGCAAACAAATTTGAGGTTACAAAGACAAAAAATATTACGAGTAATTTTTTCATAAAGTAATTTTTAATATTAATACAATGTTGAATCTCCAATATATTCGATAGAACAACTATTTTCCATAGAAAAAAGCCCTCCTTGTTCAATAACAAGTTCATCATCCCAATCTTTCCATAATACAGAATTATTTTTCACCTGTAATTCACCCCCAGATTTCACAACGATATCTGAATTTTTTATTCGACCTGAAATAACATACAATTTTCCACCTGACTTTATGGTTATATTTGCACTATTGGGCATTATTAGAAGACCTGTTGAGTGAATAACAAGAGTTGCTCCAGACTCAATCACGAGATTTTCACATGGAGAAAGAGTATCAGTTACAACTTGTGTCGTTGTTATTGTTTGTATAGGATAGGTGTATGATGTAATAAACGTTAAATTTCCATATTCATCCATAGGACCGACAGTAGGATCTGAATCATCTCCATCTTCAATGTCCAAAGAACAATCGGGGCAAGTAGCAGGTTTTTCCCCAATCCCCCAATTATAATAACCATCGCCATCTCTATCTTCACACAATCTATTTTTTTCTTTATATTGTTTACTCAATATAGGTAATTTGACAAACATTGGATAGCCCATCGTTTGATAATTAACATCTGCAATTACATAAAAATATCCATTATGTCCCCAAGATGGTCCCCAACTATTTTTGAAAATCCAATACGATTTGCCAATTCTACTATCATTGTCTGAAATAACAATATTGTTAGTATAATTTAAAGTATCAATAAGTATGGTATCATTTACGTGTACTGTCCCAAAACCAGAAAGTGCCATTGCATGACTCCAATTTGTTAATCCAACATAACCAATTCCATATTTGATAACAAATTTCTTTAGTTCTAATTCTGGATCAGAATATGAGTTACTCAAAAACCTTTCTACACCATTAGAAAATATTTTTTCTGTAGGTATACTACAGGTATCAGAACAAATTGTAGCACAATTTCCATTAGGAAAACAATTTTGATCTATTAACCCTATAGTAGAGACAGCAAATAAATCAAAACTATTTCCACCACTAGTACAACTTCCACCAGAGCACGCAACAAACGCATATTCAGATAAATCATGATTTATATTTCTATTAAAATATAAGTTTGTCATTGCTTCTGTTGTTCCAACAACAGTATAAGCCCAACATATGCCATGAGTTTGCCTTTTTACACTAGTATTCCAATTCCTTCCATGCCGATTCCTCCAATCAAAATTATCAATAATAGGCGTAGACGACTTTAGGACATCTGCAGTTTCTTTCTTATTTGTTGGCAATTCATATATACCACCCTTATAAAATTCTACACAATATAGATTGGGGATATCCCCATTAAATAAGACTTTCTTTTCTTCAAACGATAATTTAGAAATTTCTGTTTCTCCCGCAAACCATTTTAAATTTTTATCTTTTATACGCTCATTTATTTTTTTTATCTTTTCCTTATACAAGAAGTCTACATACTCTGTATTACGTTTTTTTACACTTTCTCCTTGAGATAATTTACCCGTATAAGTTATTGAATCTATCCATAATTCGGCATCACAAATAGTGATATTCATAAAAATTACCTCTTCATTATCTAAATAACCTGTTTCTTCAAAATAATTAGACAAGTTTGCTTTATCCTCAAAAAGAAGATTATTAGCTTCTAACACTAAAAACTCATTTCCCTTAATATTTTCCAATGTTATACGAACAAAACTTGTATCTGAAAATAGAGAGAAATTCACATTTATTCTAAAAGACGAAATATCAGATATTTCGTAATCAGACAAATTTATCTTGGCACTTTTATAAAACATTGATTTTATATCAGCAGTCAAAACAATCTCTGAATCAATAACTCTATTATATTCTTGTACCTCCATTTGAGCAATAACAGGAACGAATGTAATCCATAATAAAATAAAAGTATATATTCTTTTCATGGATTATCTTTTTATTCCGTTAACACCATTTGCTTACTACCCACCAATTTCCCGTCTGTTACAAGACTATAAATGTACATTCCTACTTGTAATTCATTGCCCAAAATTGTTTCAGAAGTTGCACCTCTACCTGACACTACCATTGATTTTACTTGTTTTCCTTGCAAGTCATACACATACAACATTGCATTTGAAACATTTGAAGGTACAAACATTTCTATTTTAGTACTTGCCGTAAATGGATTTGGCTTGTTTTGCGATAGCAAAGCGACTTCATTTGTGTGAGCTACCGCAGTATGCAACGAGGTTGATTTTAACTCGTATGTTTTTGTTTCACTTTGTAACTTTTCTATTTCCTGTTCCATTTTTTCAATTGTTGCCTGTTGCTCTTTTATCGCTTGCACCAAATATGGTATCATATCAATTGTATTGATTCCTAACAAACCACTTTGAGGCTCTTCGGAAACAAGTTCTGGCATAACCTTTTGCACTTCCTGTGATATAAAGCCTATCCTATTTTTGCCTCCATTTCCCATGGCATATTGTTTTGCATCTTTCTCTACAATAGAATCATAGAAACTTTCCTTTATATCGTACGAAACTGGTCGCAACTGCATAACTTTCGACAGCCCATTTTCTATACTTCTAACATTCTCTTTCACCTTCTCATCAGACGGATATGTTGTGTAAACATTTATATAGGCATGATCAATATAAGCTGCTCCAAAACGTTTAGATGAAGAGCCAAGCGTACCATACCAATGTGATGCAGGCATAAAACTTGCCATTTCAAAACCAGCAAATCTTAAAGTGTCAGTACATAAACCTCCCGTCCAATGCCATTTTTCCATTGTTACACGCCCATATAAGTTGAAATATGGTACACTTTCATTATCTTTTATTACACTACATTGTGCAACAAGAGCTCCATTACCTGGTCTTCTTATCTCAATAAAATTCTTGGAAAATAAACATAATTCTGGAGAACCAAATGCATTATAACCAATACCACTTTTATCCGCCCCCACATTTTTTAAGTAAATTTCGTGTCCATTGGTATGTATATCTCCACTGCTGGTTACCTGTATGTGCCATCGCACCCATTGCCAGCATACTTGTGGCAAGAAATAAGAAAATCTTTTTCATAATACTACTTTTTTGAATTGTTCTCTTTATATATAGTCCGAAAAAACTCAAAAGACTGCAAGAAGTTGCAATATTTTTTCAAAAAAACGTAAAAATTTGTAAAACAAAAACCCTCCCGATAAAAATATTATCGAGAGGGTTTTATTTTTTGAAGCAAATATGTTATTTACACGTATCGCATGGAATAAAATCCCGTGTCGTATTGGTAGTTGGTTTATATATAAAAACGACAGAATCGTGTACATTTTCGCCTTCGCCAACTTTTACTACAACTTTGTCTTGTACCACGCTGGCACTACCAAATGGAACACCT
>JAZRVS010000033.1:0-5034 GCA_045599365.1 Bacteroidales bacterium | reverse complement strand
TAATAAATGTAGAGGAAGGTTTTGAGCAAGATTTTCAAAAGCATCGCTATTGGTTTTAAACCCAAATGATTTTGCTAATTGTTGATAAAATGTCGCTTCCCAATCATTTCCGTTATTGTGATATGTTTCAATGATTTTGTTTGATTTGTCTTCAAATCGTTCTGCAACAAGTCTTTCTAAAAACATAGTGATTCTAAAAGAATCAATTTCAACAATTTGTTTTTTACATCGAATTCCGCTTGAAATGTCTGATAATTTTGTGTAGTTGTACGTTACGTGAGGTAGTATTGGTAGAATTATTGTTGGTACTTTTTGTTTTCGAGACGTGTAAACATCTTTGTCAAAAGATGCAACTGCATGTAGTATTACGCTATTGTAAGATTCTTGCTGATAATGATGGTGGATATCCCAATCGCTTGATTTAATGTGTATTTCAATATCTCCAACCCAAATCGTTTTACCAATTTTTATTTTGGCATTGAGAAAATCTGGACCAGCATTTGAATTGAATGTTCCAACTTTAATGATGTTTACTTCTTCGTTATCTGTTGTGAATAATTTGTCTGTGCTTATTAATTGATGTTGCCAGACATACTGCAAAAATGCTTCTGTCATAATTAGTGTTTAGTGGTTAGCGATTGGTGTTTACTATTTTAAGAAATAACTCTTAACTCTTATAGTAGTTTCTTTGGCATTGCTGCTTGAAATTCCTTTAGGTAAAATGGTTCAAAATATGCTACATCAGCAAATTCATGTTTGTCATAGAGTTGCGATGCGATATCTCCAATTGTTTTGGCAGTTGCCTGTATGTTTTCTACAAATGTAATATTTTGACTTTCAAGCGTTTCTTTACATTTATTGCTTCCATCACCACACAAGAAATAGTGTTTTGTCGGTTCAAAAGAAGCTTTGGCTTCGTATGTTACAACCAAAGCATTGGTTTCTTGTATATTTTGTAAATTGCAATCCCACAATGATGTATATACTTCCATACGTCGCGCATCAATCATAGGCATGTATATATTGTTTGGATTGTTGTCATTGATGGCGTTTTTGCATGCAAGTGCAATCGCTTGCAAGGTGTCAACTACGATAAGTGGAATAGCGCATGCATAGCACAATCCTTTGGCAACAGAAGTGCCAATTCGCAATCCTGTGTATGAACCTGGTCCTTTTGAAATCGCAATTGCATTACAATCAGATATTTTCAAATCTTTTTGTTGAAGTAATTCCTCAATGAGAAGTGTTAATTTTTCAGAATGAGCATTGGGTTCTTTTATTTCTTTCAAAGCAACACATACATCATTTTCGTGAAGTGCGACCGAACAAATCGATGTTGCCGTTTCAATACTGATAATTCGTTTCATTTCTTTGATTGGTTAACTACAATTTTCGCATTGATACATTTGTTAAAAATACGAGAATCATACATAATTATTTATTTTTTACGCTTGCAAAGGTATGGTTAATATCAATATTTACAAAGGGAAAAGAAAAAAGTTGTAAAAAAAATACTAAAAGAATTGTATTTCAAAAAAAATTTCTACTTTTGCGTCACCTAAGCGGATATGGTGAAATTGGTAGACACGCCAGACTTAGGATCTGGTGCCGAGAGGCTTGTGGGTTCGAGTCCCCCTATCCGCACAAATGAACCGCTCTCGTTAGCGGTTTTTTTATTAAATACTTAATTATTGTACAATGAACGTAACAAAACAAGGTGAAGGTTTGGTGTCGGTTCTTACGGTGCAAGTTGCACAAGCCGATTACGCAGAAAAAGTAAATGATGTCTTGAAAAATTATCGCAAAAAGGCTTCTATCAAAGGTTTCCGCCCAGGAACAGTTCCAATGGGAATGATTAAACAAATGTATGGAACGTATGCAACTGTTGAAGAAGTTAATAAGTTGGTTCAAGATGCTATGCAAAATTATTTCAAAGAAAACAAACTTCACATTTTGGGCGAACCTCTTGCAAATGCAGAACAAAAATCTATTAATTGGGATAAGGACACTGATTTTGAATTCCGTTTTGATATTGCAGAAGCTCCTGAAATTAATGTTGAACTTTCTAAGAAAAACAAAGCTGATTACTATAAAATCGTTGTTGATGACAAAATGATTAACGATAGAATTGATGGATTTTGTGATCGTTTCGGCAAGCAAGAAGATGTTGATACTATTGAGGGAACAGAATTTGTCGCAGGTTCTTTGAAATGTGTTGGCGCTGAAACTTGTACTGAACGTGGCTCTATGCTTCTTACTCGTATGAAGAATGAAGAGGAATTGGCAAAATTCAAAGCTGCGAAGAAAGGTGATGTTGTGGTTTTCAACCCGAAAAAAGCATTTGAGGACGAAGAAGAAACAAAATTATTCACAGGTGCTAAAGTTGAAAATACTGCAGCAATGGAGTCCGATTATGAATTGACTTTGGAAGCAATCAAACGATATACTCGTGCTGACGTAAATCAAGATTTGTTTGATAAAGTATATGGCAAAGACGTTGTTAAAACTGCAGAAGAATTCAAAAATCGTATCAAATCAGAAATGGAAGCAAATTTTGTAGTAAATAGCGATTTTAAATTCTTGGCTGATTTTAAGAAAAAATTGCTTGATGCTAATAAAATTGAATTGCCTGAGGAATTTTTGAAACGTTGGTTGATAGAAGCAAATAAAGAAAACGAAAAAATTACTCCAGAACAAATTGAAACTGAATTTCCGTTGTTTATGGAGGATTTGCGTTGGCAATTGATCAGCGGTAAATTCGTAAAAGATAATAATATAAAGGTTTCTCCAGACGAAATAAAAGAAGCAGCAAAAGAATATACTCGTTTCCAATTGGCTCAATATGGATTAGGTTCTGCTGATGATAAAATGATTGAGCAATGGAGTCAAGAAATTTTGAAGAAACAAGATGAAGTTAATCGTCTTTATGAAATGGAAGAGAGCAAGAAATTAATTGCTTACTTCAAAGAAACAATCAAATTGAATGAGCAAGAAGTTTCTCTTGATGAGTTTAATAATTTGGCTGAAGGAAAATAATCAGTTATAGATGTATTGAAAAAGGCTATTCCGAAGTGGGATAGCCTTTTTATTTGTAGAATTAAAAAGGAAACAATATACAAGTTGGCAATACAATCATTTTGTCATCAGGTGTCAGTAGTCAGTTTGATTTTCATAATGGTAAGTTGGTTACACAAAGAGATTCGTCTGATAACTGACAGCCAGTAACTGACAACTAAATTACTGCCAAGATGTATATCATTACAAAAAAAGAGACGCGATGAATCGCATCTCTACCGAACTTTCAATATCGTAATGCTAGTATGCTATTGCAAACAACGCACGTTTGTGTGATGGCTTACCTGAATAAATACAAGTTCCTTCTTCGTCTGGTGCGTCAAATGGAATACAACGAACAGTTGCTTTGGTTTCTTCTTTGATTTTTTCTTCTGTTTCGGTTGTCCCGTCCCAATGTGCAAGAATAAACCCATCACAATTTTTAGTACGTTCTTTGAATTCTTCGTAAGTGTCAACTTTGTAAGTATGTTCTGTACGGAACGCTTTGGCCTTCTCAAATAGGTTCTTTTGAATGTCGGCAAGTAATTGTTCAACGTAGGTGTCAATACCGTCAAATGGAACAGTTTCTTTTGTAAGTGTATCGCGACGAGCAACTTCTATTGTTCCGTTTTCAAGGTCGCGAGCACCCATAGCTAAACGAACAGGCACACCTTTTAATTCATATTCAGCAAATTTCCAACCAGGTTTTTGTGTGTCATCGTCATCGAATTTTACTGAAATACCACGTTTTTCAAGTGCTTGTTTTACAAGCATTGCTTTTTCGCGAATTGCTACAAGTTGTTCGTCATTTTTGTAGATTGGAACAATAACAACTTGTATTGGAGCCAATTTTGGAGGAAGAACCAAACCATTGTCATCGGAGTGTGTCATAATCAAAGCACCCATTAAACGTGTTGAAACTCCCCAAGAAGTTGCCCAAACGTAGTCAGAAACGCCTTCTTTGTTAGTAAATGTAACGTCAAATGCTTTTGCAAAATTTTGTCCCAAAAAATGCGAAGTTCCAGATTGTAAGGCTTTTCCATCTTGCATTAAAGCTTCAATTGTGTAAGTGTCAAGCGCCCCAGCAAAACGTTCATTCGCAGATTTCACACCTTTGATAACAGGAATAGCTAAGAAATTTTCGGCAAATTCACCATATACGTTAATCATTTTTTCTGCTTCTTCGCGTGCTTCTTGTGCAGTTGCGTGAGCAGTGTGTCCTTCTTGCCACAAAAATTCTGCTGTACGAAGGAATAAACGCGTTCTCATTTCCCAACGAACAACATTTGCCCATTGATTGCAAAGAATAGGGAGATCTCGGTATGAGTGAATCCATTTTTTATAGGTGTTCCAAATGATTGTTTCTGAAGTCGGGCGAACAATTAATTCTTCTTCTAGTTTTGCTTCTGGATCAACCACAACGCCTTTGCCATTGGGGTCATTTTTTAAACGATAATGGGTTACAACTGCACATTCCTTCGCAAATCCTTCAACGTGACTTGCTTCCTTACTAAAAAAAGATTTTGGTATGAAAAGCGGAAAATAGGCATTTACGTGACCCGTAGCCTTGAACATTGAATCTAATTCATTATGCATTTTTTCCCAAATTGCATAACCATACGGTTTAATAACCATACATCCACGAACGGCTGAAGTTTCAGCCAAATCTGCGGCAACAACCAATTCGTTGTACCACTGAGAATAATTTTCTTTACGACTAGTTAATTTTGACATAACTTTGGTATGATAATTGCTTCTAAAAAAGAACTTAAATTTTTATACAAAGAAAACAAAAATATTGATACTTTTAACCATTCGGAGGATTTAACAATGAAAACATTTTTGCCTTTTGTTTTTTTCGGTTCTGTGATGTTAACTTCATGTGCATCATTGGTTGCATTTAATGCTAATGCTCCACATACTGCACTTACTGTTGCTCCACAGTTTGAGATAAACATTGGTGATTTAAACTTTGTAATA
>JAZRVS010000032.1:0-64451 GCA_045599365.1 Bacteroidales bacterium | reverse complement strand
TCCATTATGCTTAGGATTTCGGAATGCAGTTTCTTCAAATAATCAGCATTAGTCCAATTCATTTTGTTGTCATCTCGCTACTTTATAAAAAGAATAACCCTGTATATTTTCAACTTCCCAAAATAAATTTTTCTGAATAGTTTATTGTCACCTCTGTTCATTCCTAACAATTGAGTGATGCGGCTTGAAAACAACCTTATATTATGATATGCCTTAAGATTCCATGGAGTATCGTCCCAGCACAATCCTTTCCGAATCGATAAGGAACTTTCAAGGCTTTTGAGATTGAACAAGCGTGTTGTATTTGAGCAGACATTGCTTTCTCCCATACGATACCCCATTGTGTAATCGTCTAATAAATGGCACTTGATTCCCGCCTTGCTGAGTTTGATACCCTTGACAATATCTTCGTTCAAACCGTATTTCGCCTCGAAGCCTCCGACGTTTCGAAGAGCATCTGTCAGGACAATATCTGCCGGCGGGTACAATACGTTAATATGAATAAGTTTCAAGTATTGTTCTCTTGCAGATAATGTAAAAAATGCAGGAAACTTTGATAACAGATAGTGACGATTTCTTTCCGGCAGATAATTATCCTTTTTGAATGAATGCTTATAGCACTTTGCTTTCGAAAAAATCCACTGAGCCTCCGGATTGGCAGCAGCATATTCAATGAATTTTCCGACAGCTGTAGCGAACAATATGTCATCCGCAGCCAAAATGCGCAACCACAGCCCGGTTGTTTTTTCAAGAAGCCTGTCGCAGTTTCCGCAAGTGCCTGTATTTACGTCTGTTGTGATTAACTCCACTCTTGAAAAACGCGATGCATTTCTTTCAAGCCAATCACGGCATACCTCTACGGTGTTATCCTTGGATGCATCATCAGATATTATCAGTTCTATATTCCCATAAGTCTGGTCTTTCACGCTTTCAAGTGTCTCGACTATAGTGCCAGCCGAGTTGTATGAAACCACACCGATTGTTACAAGAGGTTTGTCCATATCAAATAAACTTTTAAACCTTTAAACCTTTAAACCTTTAAACCTTTAAATCCTTTTGCCGGCCAATCAACATTGCACAATAACCTAATAGCATATAAAAGAATTGTTCCTTCCAAACTATATCCGACACAAACAGGTGAATAACTGACTCACAGAATAGAACGAGAAAAAATCCCCGCTGTTCATCATTGGCGCAGGCATTGAATCCCTTGAACAAAATAAAGAACACACCCACGCAAATCAAACTTCCAAACACCCATCCGAAAGATACTATGAACTCGAGTATAAAATTGTGTGAATATGACCCTATCGCACCTTGAGCCCCGCATATTCCAAGTCCGAATTGATGCTCCTGCAATTCATCAAACAATAGCGTTCGAATCCGATCCCTTCCCGTGTCATTCAAAATATCATCATCTAAATAAAAATCAAAAATGCGGGTGCTGAAACCAAGGTTTTCCATTACTGCACTCGTACCCGTGATTATCTGATTGGCAAACAGGACGCAGATACCGCATACAGAAAGACATATTATCAACAACGGTACATTCCGAATCAATCTTTTGACCAGCAACAGGTATAAGATAATGAAAGAAACCACACAAAGTATGGCACCCCTGCAACCAAAGGCGAACAGAACAGATATACTTAAAACAGAGAACAATAAGGATACGATGTTGAATTTTTTGAGCAGGTACCATAAAACAAACAGGGAGAAAACCAGCAATTCGTAGGCCTGACCTTGAAATTCCTGAGTGTCGTTTGACAGAACAGCCTCTGCAAAACTGTGAGTGATAAATGTAGAAACAACCCTTAGGAATATCGTCAATATCGACAGCCAGTACAACATATCGAACACATCGTCATCGACAACTTTCCCCATGAAATAATAAGATGTCACCGTCAAAAAAAAGGCGGGCATGTATTCCTGCATATAACTGGCATTCCGGTCTGGCCCAAACAAATAATAGGCAAAATACACCAGTGAAAGAAAACCCCAGAACAGATAGTCACCTGGTGACAGCAATTTTATGAAATGCCCTGAGCACAATGCTATGACGGTGATGTACAATGCAGGGATTATATATTGCCAGACAACGTCATAAAATGGCAGCCTGATAAAAATGGCATTCAGATAAGTTACGATTACCGCACCCCATACCATTGATACCAGGAAATTCACCTGCCAACCGTCACCACTGAAGGGTTTCAGGATATTATCTATGCATTCACTTGCCTTCATATTTGCATCTAAATATACTGATTAACTTTGTCGTAAGAGCACGTTTGTAACACAGAAAATTCATTTCGACAAGCATCCGAAATTTCACGATTCTGTCAATTATGGTGACATTTGAAATTTTGGAAAACAGGAAAGAATACTTGAATATCTTTTCATCCAGTTTGTCAAACAATGGTTCAATGACAGGAAAATCATCCGTCTTGTAATGCTTCGTTATTTTTACAACATCCATTCTATGGGAAAGCAATATCCGTCTCCTCAAATCAGGGGCCTCATATAATTTCAAATCAAGCAATTGCAGATTCCGAAAACATCCATACACGGGGTTGTTACCGGTCCAAAGACCGTTCCCGGTCATATTGTAACGCGCCCAAACCTTTGGTAGATACAGCATTGGACCGTATTGAAGAATCAGGAATGTAATAAATATGTCATTGAGAAAGTTGCGGTAGAGCGAATTCAGAAGTTTCTCCTTGCAGCACTTACGGAACACTATGGTATTCGTATGAATATAGCACGAGCCCTCATACCTGAACTTTGGAATAATGATTGATTCTCTATCTACAGGTTGCATCATTGCATATCTTCTGTTTTCTTGTATGACGTATGCTTCAATGTTGTGGCCGCAACAGGAGCATTCTGCATATTCAGGACTTTCCAACTTTTCGATTTGAGTTTTCAGTTTCTCTGTTCCCAACCAGCAGTCATCGCCATCAAGATAGTTCAAGTAGTCTCCAGTTGCATTCTCCAATAGCAAAGCCCGGTTATTTGCTGCGCGTGAGCCCACCTTTGAGGAGGATAAATCCCTTGGTATCTGAAACAGCTTTATATTCTCCGGGTACTTTTCAATCCAGGCTTTTATTTTCTCGACAGTTCCATCGTTGGAGCCGTCATCGCCTATCAGCAGTTCCCAATCGCAAAGCATCTCCTGGTTAACGACACTCGCTATTGAAGTATCAATGTAATCTACCAGATTATAACTGGTAAGCATTATACTTATTTTCATATTTAACCCCTTAAACCCTTTAAACCTTTAAACCTTTAAACTTTTAAACCCTTAAACCCTTAAACCTTTAAACCTTTAAACCCTTACCCCCTTACCCCCTTACCACTCTCGTTCTTACGAGCTCAATTATTATTTTCCTCTCGTTTTTATCCATCCCACCGATAAGGAGAATTGACGCGTATAGCATCACACTGATTGCAACGTTGCATAACAACCCCCAGATGCTTGGCCCCATCAAATCCGCAATAAATTTGGAAGCCGCATATCCTATGGCGAACAATATAAATGCCCGAAGAACTATGTTGATGAAATAGTACTTATAACTGAATGAAGGTTCATTCTTCTTTAGCAGGATAAAACGGTATACAAGTCCAGCAGGTTGAGTCAAAAATGCAGGAAGCATTGCAGCATAAGGTGGATAGCCTGATTTTAGCAACACATAACCGATTGGCAATTCAGCAAGAAGAATTATTGAAATACCTATCTCAAATGCCTTTATCTTTCCTGTCGCAAATATTGCAGTCGTTGTTCCTTGCGACAACGAGTAAACCAAGGCTGAAAAAAGCGAAATATTGATGAAGATGTCAGTATATTGTGGAACTTCCACTAACCATAACCCTAATAGATAGTCTAAGTTGGTCAAAACCGGAATTGCGATAATCGAAAGCAGATAGAAGGATAGTCTTGACCCGGTGAAAACCAATTTCTGATATTGTGTTTTATCTCCTGATGCGTATTGCTTTGTAATTTGAGGATTCAAAGCCATCATAAAATTGTTTGAGAAAGATGTCACTACAGAACTCACCCTCATAGCCAGACCACGTGCTGCATTGACAGTTGTTCCAAAGAACATATTCTGCATCATATTGGAGAACTGGTCCTTAAAAGAGAATCCCATGGAGCCGAGAAAACTCCATCCTGCAAAAGCGAACATTTCTTTGAACAATGGTTTGTCAAACTTCCTGAAATGGTTCTTTGTCCGGCATTCCTCAAATTTCCTTTTGCTATATATGGTGTAGCAGAGACGAATTGTTACCGCAACCATCACTAAAAGTATCGAATACGATATGAGTTTGTCGAAGGGAATTATCTGAATCAAAAATACGATACCCAAACGCATTAGCACATCAATAATACTCACATAGGCATAAATATCCATATGCTCATGGGCAATGATACAGGAATTGTATGGTATGCTAATGATATTGATGACCATTGAGAGAACGGCAGCCTGATATACCCAGTTTGCCGCCACCATTCTTGTCGGTTCAATTACCAACTTGTTGTTGACGAACCATAAACCAAAAGTCTCTGCAACAATAAATACAATGCCTGCAATACATAGTTGAATAACCACAGAATTTGAAAACACCCGTTCTACTTGACTTTGCTCTCCTTTGCCTAATGCAAAGGCCATATATCGTTGGGTGGAACTGATAAAAAGTGAGTTCAGTACCCCCTGCATAGAGACAAAACCACCGACCACACTGTATAGGCCATAGTCTGATACTCCGAGTGTCTGAAGAACAACTCTGCTGGTATAGAGACTTACAACTGTTGTGAGGATCATCCTGAAGTATAACATCAGGGTGTTCTTCGCCAAACGTTTCGAACTGGATAATTGATCGGTCATTACTGCTATCTTATACGAAAAGATTAAGTAAATTGACGACTTCCTTCACTTCCTCTATCGTAATTGCCGGCCCGATAGGCAGACTCAACTCCTCAACGGCAATCTTCTCCGTTATTGGCAAAGACAGTTGAGGAACATTCCACGACTCTTTCGCATAACACTCCTGCTTATGAGGAGCAATAGGATAATGAATCACAGTACCCACACCATTATCTGCCAGATAGTCGTGCAAACGGTCACGAAGCCTACCCCCGTCCCCTCCCGAAAGGGAAGGGTCATGAACGATAATTGGGAAGAGATGATAAGCACACTGCTCATCAGGCAGATGGTCAGGAAGGGTAATCAAAGGATTGTTGATATGCTCATAGTAGTAGTGAGCCACTGCCTTGCGCTTTGCATTGTCCTCTTCCAGATACTTGAGCTTGACATCAAGAACTGCTGCCTGGATTTCGTCCAAACGGCTGTTTCGGCCAGTGTATTTGAACACGTATTTCCTGTAAGAGCCATAGTTCGCCAATGCACGAACGGCTGCTGCCAGTTCGGGATCATTGGTGGTAACAGCACCACCATCACCAAGAGCACCAAGGTTCTTCCCGGGATAGAAGCTATGACCAGCAGCGTGACCAATGCTTCCAGTCCTTTGACCGGTAGGAGCATATACGCATCCGTGAGCCTGAGCATTGTCCTCCACAAGTTTCAGATTGTACTTCTTGCAAAGTTCCAGAATCTTAGGAGTAATGGCAATGCGTCCATAGAGATGCACAACCGCAATGGCCTTTGTCTTCGGAGTGATGAGGTCTTCTATCAGGTCATCATCAATCTCAAGAGTATTAAGCTTCGGCTCGCAAAGCACAGGTACAAGACCGTTCTCCGTGATAGCAAGAACGGTTGCTATGTAGGTGTTTGCAGGAACTATCACCTCATCACCTGGCTTCATCACGCCCATCTCGATGTACGCACGGAATATCCAGATGAGGGCATCCAGACCGTTTGCACAACCGATGGCGTATTTTGTGCCGATGTAGTCGGCATAGTTTTTCTCGAACTTCTCGTTTTCAACTCCTTGAAGATACCAACCGTTGTTCACGACACGAGTTACGACCTCATTGATTTCCGCACCGTGAAGAGCGGTAACGTCTTTTAATGAAAGGAAAGGTATCATCTCTTTACTTTTCAACTTTCTTCATGAACCTTGCAGGATTACCAGCCCACATTTCGCCGGCAGGGACGTCTTTGGTTACAACAGATCCGGCACCAACCATAGCCCCTTCGCCAATGGTTAGACCTGGAAGTATCGTTGCACCAGCACCTATGCTTGCGCCTTTGCAAACACGAGTCGGTAACATCTTCCAATCTTTATTGTGAGCCCTTGGGTACATATCGTTGGTAAAGGAGACATTGGCTCCTATCATTACATTGTCTTCAAGCGTGATTCCGTCCCAAATCTGTACGCCACACTTGATAACGCAATTGTTTCCAATAACAGCTTTATTCTCGATGAGACAATGGGAGCAGATGTTACAATTTTCCCCTATGGTAGCCTTGGGGAAAATCACACAGAACTGCCACACATTGGTGGATTCCGGTATATTCGGACATTTACAGTCGGCTAAAGGGTGTATCATTTTATAAAGGTTTAAGTGTGCTGCCGCACGTTTAAAAGTTTAAAGGTTTAAAGGTTTAAGGGTTTATGAGTTTAGCTTTTCTTCATAGCTCCTCTTCAGAAGCGAAAGTAAAGCCGCCACATGATTGAATTGAGGGCGTAAGGCTTCTACTTCTTCATCACGAATATAGCCTAAGTCTTGGGCATTTTGAAGTTGGCTAAAACATTCAGTCATACTTCCGAAAGCAATCTCTACAAAATGTATCTTTTCTTTATAAGAATTGCGACCCGCTCCTTCGGCTATATTGCTTGTAATAGATGTAGAAGAGCGTCTAATCTGATCACCAAGAGCGTATCGTTCTTCTTTCGGAAATTTGTCTTGAAGACGATAAACGTCCCTTACAAGGACACGAGCAACCTTATAAGCTTCAAGATTTTCAAATGCAAACTTCTTATCTTTCCCCATCTTTAAACTTTTAAACATTAAACTTTTAAACCCTTATCCCTCGCGAAAGCGAAGGAATTCACCATAATCACGAATGTAATCATCTGCCTGATATACATCACTGGCCAGTACCATACACACTGAGCCGGAAGAGAAGTCTTCCAAATCACGCCATATTCCAAGCCTGACATATAAGCCCTGATAGGGAC
Organism: Bacteroidales bacterium; assembly: GCA_045599365.1. Lineage (GTDB taxonomy): Bacteria > Bacteroidota > Bacteroidia > Bacteroidales > UBA1715 > UBA1715. The sequence continues at coordinate 57,311 of JAZRVS010000032.1, read as the reverse complement.
GGTTCAGGAAAAACGTTCGCTTGCACTTGCCGTCATCCAAGGTGACTTTGAACGAGCCTGATGCCGCAATTATCAGCTGCTCAAGTTCACGATGAGCGTGCGAACCACGGCTCTCTCCTCCAGGGACATCATAAAGGTAATAAACCCTCTTCACGTCAAACGGAATGCTGTTGCCATTCTCCACCACAGTGAGATTACCCTTGCGTTCACTATGATGTTTGTCAAGCTCTACCATCGAGCAATCAAATACATTATATTTCGCCATTGCTCTTCAGTTTTAGGAATTGTTCGTACTCTTCTATGTAATCAGACTCACGGTCATACTTTATCGATCCGAACTCCAGAGCCAGTGAATTGGTGGAGAAATTCTCCATTGTACGCCAAAGACCGGCAGGGATATATAGTCCATAGTAAGAACGGTTGAGAGTGAAAGTATTCTTTTCCTTGCCATCATCCACAACCACGTCAAAGGCGCCCGAGAGAGCAATCACAAATTCCTGATTATTGCGAAAAGCGTGACCTCCACGGTTTTCTCCTCCGGGAACGTCATAAATCCAGTATGTCCGCTTGATTTCAAATGGAACATGCCTGAAGGTCTCTACAAAAGAAAGATTCCCTCTTGGGTCAACAATCTTTGGCAGCTCTATGATTTTACAGTCATTTACAGTCATATTCTTCATTATGGCTTTTTATTCTGCTATTGGATGCTTGGTTCATATCACATCCCAATGTTTTATCTGCCCATCGGCCTGAGACAGTCCGATGAAATCCATTTCGTCAAGCAGGCGCATCAGTTTGTCCATGGCACCTTTCTTCCCGACGTTGGCCCTGAAACAACGTCTGTAGCGTTCGATGAGTGTTCCGGGTTTGTTGAAGTGCATACGGTACTCTTCGGCACTCATCACCCCTTTCGATTCCGGAAGCAGGTCGTCCAGATGGAAATAAGTCATAGTGTAGTCCGACTTCATCATCTGCCTGCGGATAAATCCGTATGGGAGTACCCTGAAATAACCGCCCCCAGAATAGGCAAACTGCTTTCCGGCGACCATTGCCAGCGGTATGGGAAATTCCTTGATGAAACTGTTGCCTACCTTTATCAAAGCAGGCCTTTGTGTTCCGAAATCCGGAAAGCCGCCATAATCCCTACGGGCAGGATATACAGACGAGTCACGCTCTATGCCACACTCCGTAAGGACGGAAAACATCCACCTGTTCTCTTCTCCAACAGAAAATGCCGGCGCACGGTAACTGATTATCTTCTTCCCAAGACATTGTTCCAGCGAATCCAGGGCCTTTCTCGTATCGTCAAGACATTCTTCCTTTGTCAGGGTGTTGAGCGGAAGGTGAACATTGGAATGACAGCCAACCTCATGTCCGCGACGGTCAATCTCAAGAACCGTTTCAGGGAAAAGCCTCCCCATCTCACCCAAACAGAAGAAGGTAGCCTTCAGGCTTCGTTCATCCAATTTGTCGAGGATGCGATGGAAATAACGGTCGTACTCGGCACGTTTGTCGCGCCATCCCATTTTGACAACTTTCATATACCACTCCTCTATATCGAATGTCAATATATTCATTAAACCTATAACCTTTAAACCATTAAACCTTTACGTTCCGGTATCTGGCGGACAACCTTGGCGGGTCGTCCCATAGCCACCGTCCATGCCGGAATATCTTTCGTTACCAGTGAACCTGCACCTACAATTGCCCCTTCGCCTATGGTGACACCTGGCATCACCACACTCTCTATTCCCACTGAGCAACCCTTCTTCAGGACAATGGGTTTGACGACATAGCCAAGTTTCATATAGTCATCACCCGCACAATAATCCGAAATATCACGCTGATGGCAGAGCAGGTGGACTCCAGATGTTATTGTCACATTGTCCTCCAACGTTATCATATCGGCATGGCCGGAGTCAAGACGCACATGGTTGCCTATAAAACAGCCCTTGCCAACATGGCAGCCCATCTTCCTCATTCCCCATGCACGGAGACGTCTGGGCTGTAACGGCGACAACAGCCAGCCGTTCATAATTGGGCCTTGCAGAAACATGTTACGGTAGGTGGTACAGACACGTTTCACAACCTTCCACAGCGAGACATCCCCATACTCATCTTCGGAATAGTTGAACCCCATCCGGCGCAGCAACCTGAAGGAAAGGCTCAATTTCTTTTTTCCTTTGTTATCCATGATGCTTACTTGTTTTTACATATAAATGACACCTTCCTTGCTGCCGTTAGCGATGGCACGGACACATAGACCACATCAGGCTTGTCCTTGCACGATTTCAGGTATTTCCCGACATTGCATCCCCACACATAATGGCTCCACATTCTCCGTACAGATACAATGTTGCTGTAACCAGGTTCGTGAAGATAGGTGAGTTTGAACGGATAAGGATTGGACAGCGATTCACGGCGTTTTCTCGTGCGGTGTTCAAAGTCCGACACCACCAGCTCCACATCAAAGCCCTGCTCATGAAGCATCTGTGCCAGATAGGTGAACCTTCCTTCGGTGGAACCGTTGAGGGTGGGGTGGAAATTGGCTACAATCATCACCTTTTTTGCACCATACCCTGCCAGGGCATCCACAATATGCGGATAGATGCTCCGGCGGTCGAAACACTCTTCACCCATTCTTCTGGAGTTCTCACCTATAGTACGGCGGAGATTTGCGTCCGATGCCAACTTTCCGATGGCGTCAGCCATTTCCGCGCTGTTTTCACATTCGCAGTTTATGCCGCATCCATAACGCGCTATCATCTGGCGGTATTCGTCGCAATTCTGCGAATTGACTACAGGCAAACCTGCCAGCGCATAATCGCTTACCTTATTGATAATGCTGCCACGGTTGCTCATAATGATGGGATTCACACAGATGTCGCAGGCACAGAGCCTGCCTACCATTTGGGGATATGGCAACATGCCGGTAAACTCGGCGGCAATGCCGTGTGCCTTGGCGTATGCCTCATATTGTGAACGCAGTTGTCCGTCTCCCATAACAACAAGGCGCACAGGTGGTAAGTCGGCTCCCTGACGCTGAGAGAGCAAGGCAAGCGCATCTATCACAGTCGGAAGGTCGTAACTGTAACTGAGTGAGCCGGCATACGCAATCCACAGCTCATTGTCGTTCCGTTGAAAGACATTTTCCTTCCTGTATTTGTCAAACAATGCCGAGTCCTTCCCCAGAAACACAGACAGCCATAAGTCCGCGCTATGGTTGAACTGTGCAGCCCACTTCAGGTAAGTTTCCGATACCGCCACCACTCCATCGGCCTTGCGATAGACTCTATCGGCATATTTGGCCAGAGGAGGGTACAGCAATTTCCGAAACAACCTGTTCCTGATTTTTATGCAGAATGGTTCTGGCCATGGATCCTGTATGTCTATTACATATTTCATTGTTTGCAATTTATAATTTGGTTAGTTTGCTGTTCAGAAATTCAAAGAAACCGGCATAATCATCCACGGCATCGGTTTGAGGAATGGTTGAAATATGTGTCACAATCTCTTTCAGCGATTGCTCGGTAAGGGAGTTGATGAAACGGGTTATTCCCTCTTCTGATACGTCAGGCAACACGAACCCGCAGTTCAGTTCCTTCACCCTCCGGGCCATATAGGTGCCGTCTGTCATTACGATGGGAGTCCTGAAATAGACCGATTCATACAATTTGTTTGGTTCCAAATAGATGTTGTTGACATTCTTCGTGTTGTTCTCGCTAAGCAAGGGGACAAGCACGTCCACCTGTTCATAGATTCCCGGCAAGTCGTCTGGATTTTGGAAAGAGCCATGCATCACCACGTTCGGATGGCGGTCCGCCAGTCCAGCAAAGTCGTTACCCTTGCCTATTGTGCCGTATAAGTGGAAAGAGTGCTGGGGAAACCTTTCTGCCACCACTTTGGCAAATCTGAAGGAACCAGCCGAACGTATATGACCTACAAACGCAAAGCGAATATGTGCAATGTCGAGGTCGGTAGGATGGTAAGGGTACCCCAATACACGCGGATTGAGTTTGTTGGGAATGATATATACGTTGTCTTGGTGTTTCCCACGAAATAGATATTCTTGAAAACCAGGAGAGGTCATTACGGTGGCTACGGAATGAATGGTCAGCCACCTGTCAATGTGACGGAACATCCATTTCAAAGGATTGGGGAACGCTCCGTACACCAAATCGTAGTTCTCGTATATATATGGCTTTCTGCTTACCAATCGTGCTGCAATGCAGGTGTCCATTTGAAAATAATAGAATGTTACGTCCTCATTCCTATACCTGCGGTTCAATTTGCGGATGGCTCTCACCATCGTCAGCAACCGGCGGAAATAGTTGCCTTCCCCATGCACACAAGTTCCTATGACTTGCACTATGTCACTGCTTCGGATGACTGTATCCTGCGAATCGGAACTGAAGCCATACACGTCAGTCTGGTAGCCCCTGCGCCGGAACTCCTCGATGCGCTTGAAACAGAGTGGCTGGGTGAGCGTATTCAATATGAAAACAATCCTGGTCATTTCCTTGACATCGTTTATTTGCGGAAGCACTCGCCCATCTTCAGCTCCACAGGATTCTCCACATAGACGGGCTCACCATCTACATCGCGCAGAATCCAGTTGCTTTCGGGGAATTGCTTCTCTAGCTGGGGCGACACCTCGTCGTCGCGGTTCAGCGTCAGTTTCACAAGATCCTCGAACAGGTTCCAGCCTGCCGAAGCAAACACGGAACTGAACGAAAGGAAGCGCATGTTGATTTCGGTCACCTTGGGATTGCCATTCACATCGTCACGCATATCCACATCAATGATGCCGTTCGGAACTTCCCCCGTCTGAGCGCAAAGTGTCTCGATGGTTCGTATGGCCGTGTCAACCACTTTTCGGTCGTTGATGAGCTTGCCCTTGCATATATTGCCTGTAATTCCGGATACCGCCACTTTGGACATGATGTATTCAATGCGCTGGCTGAGGCACACTTTCTTCAGTACACCATTCTTGTAGAGGCACACGCAGGCGTAAATCTTTCCCGGCAGATATTCGGACAGCTGGAACATGTCTATTCCGTTGTTCACCTGCACCCAGGCACGAAGGTCGTCGTTGGAATGTGCTTTGAACGCTCCACGTGCCGAAGCCGTGCCGGCCGCTCCGTCGCGTATCCAGACAGGGAAGCCCAGCGTGTTGTTGAAGTCCAGCGACTTGATTTCACTGGCAGATGCATTGAAATGACTTGGCACGAGGTCTGTATCCCTAAGGGCGGCAAACAGCTTGTCCTTGCAAACGGCAATATCGGCGAATTTGCCGGGAGGCAGCAGACAAGGCACACCCAGCTCGTGGTTTGCCCAATATCGCACCTCTACTTCAGGCACGATAATGGCGGCATCCGGACGTTCGTCGGCAAGTATCTTCCTGACGACCTCTTCGTATATAGGGTCGCTCACCCCAGGCACCTTGTACATCTTGTCGAATGCCTTGGAGTACACTCCATACAACAATCCGCACATGTCCCAACCTATAAACTCGGCATTCCCAAATTCAGGACTCATCTTGAGTCCTCTCAGTATTGTGCGTGCGGTAACGGCACACGCGCCGGTAATCAATATTTTCATGTTTTTTCTTTTCTTTCCACGTCCAATGGAACAAGTTTCTCGATACTCGTCCCCTTGTGACGTATTACTTTTATTATGGTCATCCATGCAATCCTGCAATCAAGTTCGAACGACACGTGTTCAGCATACCAAGCGTCCAACTCCAGCCGCTCATTCCAAGGCAGGTCGTTGCGTCCATGCACCTGAGCCCATCCTGTGATGCCTGGTCTGACGCTATGGCGCAAGCGTTCACGTTCCGTGTAGTAGGGCAGATATCTTGCCAGCAAAGGGCGAGGGCCAACCAGTGCCATATCTCCTCTCAAGACATTTAGTAGCTGAGGCAGTTCGTCAATGCTTGTGCTGCGGATAAACTTCCCGATGGGGGTCAGCCGTTCCATGTTCGGAAGCAGGTTGCCGTGGCTGTCGCACTCATCGGTCATGGACTTGAACTTGAAGAGCTGGAAAATCTTTCCGTCTTTCCCTGGGCGATCCTGAATGAACAGGATGCCTGCACCATGATTTGCAAAATGCAACAGCAGAGCCACCACGACCATCAGCCACGATAAGGCAGCCAATGCAACGGCAGCAATAGTGAAATCCATCAGTCTTTTAAGACAACCTGCATACCACATGACAATATTACTCCTTACACTTGAAAAGCTTTGACTGATAGCCCAAGCATTGGAAACCGTTCCTGTTGATGATCGGTATCATATCAGTGCTTATGTTCAGCATCTTGCGGACCCAGAAGCAGATGCTGGTACTCATACCGATAGAGTCCGTGTATTTCATAAGTCGCTGAATGTTTTCAGTACTCAATGCACGGTTGGGAGCTGTACGTCCGCGCTGTTTGCGGTGGTCGGCATTCTGAGGCATGATGTAATCCTCGTAGAGTGCCTTCTCCATACTCTTGTCGAAATAGCCCAACCACTGACCCAACTGTGCAAGGTTCTCCATGCAGGCAGTAAGGAACTCTGGTTTGTAGTTGATGATACCGGCATCGTGCAGCATGTCGAAGAACTCCTTGATATGCTCGTCTGTCAGGTACGGCGTGAAGATAGGTTGAACCAGTGCCGAATTGGCAGGGATGCCACGCTCCTGACACATCTTGACAGCTTTCAGACGCTCCTCGATAGGGGCAGCGTATGGCTCAAGCAGGTTGCGGAACTCGGTAGGCATGATGCTGACAGAGGTGTTGAACTGGCAGCGGTCTTTGAGTTGTTCCAACAAATCGAGAATGGTAACTCCTTGCTCGTCTTTGACAAGCAGATGCTTTGCTCCCGCCTTGGATGCTATGAACAGGCGTGCGTTTGAATCGGGGTATTCCTCAAAATGTGCTATAAACTCACGCAATATGCGGTGTGCAATGCCTGTCTGGAGGGTCGGTTCCTGGAATGCCTCGGTTTTTGGCGAGAAATAGTAGTAGTGGTTCCAGTTCTTGCCACGGCTCAGTTCCACAATCTTTGCCTCAATTCCTTTCTTCTTTTCTGGTGCAGACTCTATGGCATCCGCTAGTTCTTTGAGTAAATTGGCACGTTGTGTCAGGTCATCTTGTGTCACTTCGCATGTAGGAGTGCCGTTCATCACCTTGAGAAGGTAACGCACATACTCGTGGTAGTTTTCGTATGCCACCAGCTTTTGTTCATGCACGCCATCGGTGACAAGACAGTACTGGCATCCCACGTTGCAACCCTTGATTGGATTGACCTCGAAAGTAAGTGTCGGACAACGACCTGTGTAGTTGTGTATCTCGGTCTGGATTTCCTCTGGCACACACTGCTCAAGATAAAGCTTTGAGACTGGGATAACCGTATGGTTTTCCAATCTTTGCATGAAAATTTTTGAGCCGCGAATAAGCCCTTGCAGGGTCGCTTCGGAGGGTTCAACACTTACTCCAATATTCTTCAGATACCCTGCATCAACAATTTGGGGCTTAAAACCCGTCAAGTTGTACACATCAGTCTCGTGTGAATACAACTCGTGAAATTCAAATAGTTTATCCATTTTAATATACATTATAGTTTCATTTTTCTATATAAAGAGTGAAAATAAGAGGGTAATTATAGAAGATAATCAATCATCTAATATTACTTTACAACACTCAATAGGGATACCATCTATTGCAACAGCAACAAGCCCCACTAATTGTAGTACCACCTTGCGATTTCGTCTTATACGAAGTAATCTACCACGCAAACCTTTGAATGGTCCACCAATCACCTCTATTGGAGTACCCTTTACACACACTACCGATGGATTATCCAAATAAAAAACATCCGCATTATTATTTTCTGTAACCCACATAAAATCTGCCATTTCCTTGTCTTTTACCACCATCGGAAGACCTGTTGATTTGTCCATCATATAACGCATCGGACACACCAACTCCATCTGACGTTTACACTCATCAAGGACATCACGTGTTGTATGTACAAAAATAAGATTATGTACAGCTGGGACAAAGTGTTTACCCATGCCATCTCTCACACAAAGCATAGGCACATAACATTCCACACCAAAGTTTTGCAATAATTGCATTGCCTTCAACTCGCGACTGTAAGTAACACGCATGACATACCACCTACTGTCGGATATGGACACATCTTGGGGACACCCGCCTGCAGAAGCAGAGGGTTCTATTGAAGGAATTTCAACCATCTCATCTATCATTTTTAATCTGCTATCCAGCTGAGATTAAAAGGACAATCTTTATTTTAGTCAATTTTACACGACTATCAATGTGTATTTTCTTACTACAACAAAATTTCTTATAATTCAATCATAAAAAGTCCACGTTGGTAAGCCATACCAAATGAATCGTTGTGCAACATACAAAGTTACACATATTATTGGGAATATCCATAATAACACAGAAAATAATGGAGTTACCGACACAAATTTCGTATCACGCCATAAATTTTTCCAACTCGTCAACAATATCTTTTGCAACCTCTTTTTTTGATTTCAAGTCGAAGTTCTTTACATCTCCTGAACGTTTGATTATTGTAACTTTATTGGTATCGTAACCAAAACCAGCACCTTTATCGGCTAACGAATTTAACACGATAAAATCGAAATTTTTTCGTTCAAGTTTTCCCTTGGCATGCTCAAATTCGTCATTAGTTTCTAAAGCAAAACCGACTAACACTTGATTTTGTTTTTTTATTTGTCCCAAATTTTGAGCAATATCAGGATTTGGTTTTAATTCTATTGTAAGAGATTGTTTCTCTTTGATTTTAAGATTGTATTTCGTTACAGGTGTAAAATCAGCAACCGCGGCACTCAAAATAGCAGCATCCATCTGAGGGAAATAATGCAAGCAAGCATCGCACATTTCTTGGGCAGACTTTACATCAATACGAGTGATATTCGGATGGGTCGTTTTGAGTTGTACAGGTCCCGCAATCAGCAAAATCTCAGCACCACGATTCGCGGCTTCCTCTGCAATTGCGAATCCCATTTTTCCTGTAGAATAGTTTCCAATAAAACGGACTGGATCAATTGACTCATACGTTGGCCCCGCCGTTATTAGAATTTTTTTTTTAATGATTCCTTTTGGTCAAAGAAATCAGAGAGCCATTGTGCAATGGCTTCGGGTTCTGCCATACGCCCTTTACCATCAAGTCCACTTGCCAATTCTCCAGATGTCGGTTCTATAAACGAAACGCCATCATTTTTCAAAGCTTCAATATTTCGTTGGGTTGCCTTATGAGCATACATATCCATATCCATTGCAGGAGCGACAACTACTGGACAACGCACAGACAAATAAGACGTTAGCAATAAATTATCTGCGATTCCATTAGCCATTTTTGCTAAAGAATTTGCAGTACATGGCGCAACAATAAATACATCAGCCCATAAACCTAATTCTACGTGACTATTCCAACTTCCATCGTCATGATGAAAGAAATCACACAATACTGTATTTTTACTAAGCGTTGCTAATGTAACTGGAGTAATGAACTCTTTGGCAAGAGGAGTCATTACAATCTTAACCGTTGCGCCTTGTTTAATAAGCAAACGAGTGAGTGTTGCAGCCTTGTAAGCGGCAATACTTCCCGTTATACCTAATAATATATGCTTTCCGTTAAGCACTATGCTTCAGTTTCTTCTACTGGTTTTCTATAGTAAATTTGATCTTCAAGAAATTCTTCTATTGCCATAAGAACTGGATTTGGCAATTTTTCGTAGAATTTTGAAATCTCTATTTGTTCACGATTTTCAAACGTTTCCTCCATAGAATCGTTTACAGACGCAAATTCAGCCAATTTATTGTCAAGTTCCTTTTTCAAATCTGTTTCAATTTGATCAGCACGTTTGGCAATAATAGCAATCGATTCGTAGATGTTGTTTGTACCTTTTTCCAAAGTCTCAACTTCTCTCGTAATCGTTGATGATGGAGCTTTTGATTTTTTGTAATCCATTTCTATATAATTTATTTTGTTCTTTTTCTTATTTGTATATAAATTTTTTCTGCATCCTTTGCCCACTTCCCATTGGGATATTCGTCAATATACGCGTGATAGTCATCTGTTGCAAGATCGTAGCGTTCGTCTTTTTTTGATTCTACGCTATTTTCAGCCAACAAATACGATGAACGGAGCGTCAAAAATAATAATTCTTCTCTATATTTTGAATCAGGATATTGTTTCAAGCAATTTTTTAATGCGGTTACCGCTGCCTTGTAATCCTCTAAGTTATAGTAAATCTTACTATTATTATATGCCTTTTCCTCTAGTTTATTACGAAGTGTTCCAATATATTCATTACTTTCAGAAACAAACGCTCCCTGCGGGAACTTATTGATATACAATTGAAAACAACCAATTGCCTTATCTGTATATGTTTGATCAAGAGTTACAACAGGAGAAATATTGTAGTAACAAATACCATCATAGTAATACGCATACTCCAACTGATTACTTGTAGGATATGTTAAAATAAAACGTTCAAAATAATATGCCGACATCAAGAAATCCCCTTCTTCATAATAACTTTTTGCCAACATCATCGTTATATTTTCACCTTTTTCGGACAATCGAAATGCTGGCAGTATTTTTTCAAACAACTCGTAACTTTTATAGAAGTCTTTTGCTTCGTAATATTTTAGAGCACCTTCATACATAGCATCGTAATCATCTGACTTGATAAGCTTTTGATACTCACTCTGACAAGCCACAAATGACAGCAACACCAATATGTACAACAACCTACGCATACGTCCACATAAAACCGAGCAAAGGTATAAAATAATTGCTAACAATACGCATATTGATAGTAAATTTTATAAAGGATGGAGGTAAAGTAGAGTTAAGAATTAAGAATTAAGAATTAAGAGTTAAGAGTTAAGAATTTAGAATTAAGAATTAAGAGTTATGAGTTAATCACTAATCGTTAATCACTAAATTAATACTCTCGATTAAGCAATTCGTTCATAAACAATTTTAACTCAATCTTTTGAGATTCTGCAACAGTAATTTCCTCTACCAATTGCAATGCTTTATTAAAATAAGTTTGTATAAGTTCTTTTGTTTGCTCTTTTACGTCAGCTTCATTATACAAAGTAACTACCTTATTGAATTTTTCAATTTGATTGGTTGTTTCTGGTAACTGCATCAATGCTTGTAGTTGTTGTTTTTTACCATCTTTTAATGTTTCCAACGCCTTGATAAGCAAATATGTTTTTTTGTTCACACAAATATCACCACCAATCTTCTTTCCAAATGTAGCTTGATTTCCGTATGTATCAAGTATATCATCTTGTAGTTGAAACGCAACACCAATTAACCGTCCGACTTCGTATATTCTATCTGCATCTTCTTGTGTCGCTCCACCAGCTATCGCTCCAGCTTTCAAACAAGCAGCCAAAAGCACAGATGTCTTCAATTCAATCATTTTCAAATACATAGACTCGTTAACAATTGAATCAGACAAAGATGCTTTTTCTAATTCAATGTCATATTGTTGACCTTCACACACTTCTAATGCAGTCTTATTCAACAATTTAAACAATTGAGGAACAAAATTTCCTGATTCTTCAAAAAAACGATATGCAATAATCATTACCGCATCTCCAGAAAGAATTGCTGTATTTTCATCCCACTTTATATGTACGGTTGGCAGACCACGACGAATAGGTGCTTTATCCATAATATCATCGTGAATCAACGTAAAATTATGAAATGTTTCAAATGCTAATGCAATTGGCAAAGATGTCTCAAATTTGTTTGAAAACATTTTTGTTGCAAGTAGCACTAAAGAGGCACGCACACGTTTTCCTCCATTTTGCAAAATATATTTACAAGGTTCGTATAGACCTGCTGGTTCATCAAAATCTCCACTTTGTAAACGATTGAGCAAAGCTGCATTTATGTAAGATTGATATGACTCTAAACTTTTCATTTCAATTATCTATTCATATCAAACAAACCTTGTTCGAGCATTTTGTCAATCCCATCATCCAATGTCGTAAGCGGTCGAGCAAGCAAGGTCGTTTTCATATATTCATTATCTGGACAACGTCGTTTCATATCACCATCCTTCAAAGGTGGTAAATAAACTATTTTTGATTTTGAATTTGTTTTGCTAATAATAAGTTGCGCCAAATCTTTTATCATTATTTCATGATCGCCACCTATATTTGCAACTTCATTTATCATTAAATTTTTCTCAAACGCATTCACACAAGCTTCTACATTATCATCAATGTAGCAAAACGTACGGGTTTGAGTTCCATCTCCATAAATAGTAATATCCTCATCTTTCATAGCACTAATCAAGAATTTGCTCATCACAAAATCAAGACTCTGTCGCGGACCATACGTATTAAAAAAGCGGAATATTGAATATTCCATACCATATTCCTGATAATACGAACGAAGATATGCCTCACCAATATTTTTAACTACCGCGTATGGCACACGCGAGTTAAGAGGTGTTGTATCAACACGTTGTGGTATTTCAAATGGTTCTCCATACACTTCAGAAGAAGAAGAAAAGAACAATCGTTTTACGCCTGTAACTTTTGAAAGTTTACAGATATTATCCAATCCCACTATATCTTGCAATACTTGTATTGGATGTTGTTGCGTGCGTTGTACTCCAACCACAGCAGCATAATGAAACACATAATCAAAACGATATGCCTGCATAACCGACGCAATACTTTTGTAATCATTCACATCGCAATGAATAAATTTGAATTGAGGTGTTGAACTTGGAGGTAATTTTCTTCTATCTCCAGTAGAAAGATTGTCTGCTACGACCACATAATATTCTTCGTTTTTAAGCAAACGTTCAACCAAATAACTACCAATAAACCCTGCCCCACCAGTTACAAGTATATATGTCTTCATAGGCTACTCTATTTGTAAATCCTCCAACTCTATATCTTCTTCTTCGTTATAGATATCCAACAAGGGTTCTTGAAAATGCTTTGTTGTAATTCTTTTATCCAAAGAAAGCAACAAACTTGGTAGCAACAAGTTATTGAATAACATTGCAAACAATAAAGTCAATGAAACCAAAATTCCCATTGCTTGAGTCCCGCCAAATTCGGAGAACGAGAAGACCATAAATCCGAAAAACAATATTATTGAAGTTGAAATCATACTTGGAGATGTTTCTCGAACCGCAGAAAGTACCGATTCATGAATTACACCATTTGAATTCTTTAATTCTTGTCGATAACGCGACAACAAATGAATAGTATCATCAACAGAAATACCAAAAGCGACACTAAACACAAATATTGTTGTCAATTTTATTGGAATACCAATAAATCCCATCAATGCAGCTGTAAAAAATAATGGTAAAATATTTGGGATTAACGAAACCAACACCATTCGTTTTGATCGGAATAACAATGCCATAAAGAATGCAATAATCACAATAGCCAAAGCCAAACTTACATACAAATTTTTCAACAAATATTGCGTTCCCTTAAAATATATTGAACTTGTTCCAGTTATCAGTGTTTTATAGCGATCTGTTGGGAAGACAGAATCCAAATCGGTTCTTAATCGACTTTCCAAATCTGCCATCCTATTCGTTCCTATATCTTGAGCAGAGCAACGAATACGTACTTTTTTTCCTGTTGAATCAACCAATGAATACTGAAGAGAACCTAAACCTTCAGAAGACCCTTTTACCAACTTTTTCAACTTATTTTTGAAAAACATATCCGTTGAATTTGGTAACGTATAATACTCAGGTTTTCCTCCATTGTTAGATTGCCAAGCAAACTTCAAAAAGTCAATAATAGACAATGGTTTCGCCACCTCTGGATAATTTCCTAAACTATCTGTAAAACGTTGCATTCTCTTTAAGAACGCTCTATCTGTCATCAAATTGATTTTTGCAGTATCTTCAATTTGAAACTCAAGAGGAAGAACCCCTTTAAATTTCTCCTCAGCATACTTCAAATCCTTCATAATCGCATCATCTTGTGGCAAATCGTCAACAACATAGCCCGTTGATTTTATTTGCGAAGCACCAACTAACGCAATCACAAGCAAAACTACCGTTGAAACATATACAATAGTTCTTCGATTTTCCGTTACATTCAAAATAAAGTCAACAACCTTCGTAAACATCTTACTCTCAAGATGTTTCAACTCGCTATATGTTGGAGAAGGTAAGAAACTATACACAATTGACATTATTAACATTGAAAATACAAAAACCCCCATAATACCAAGAGTTGCGACAATACCAAACTCTTTCAAAATTGGGCTACTTGTAAATATAAATGTAAAGAAACCTATTGACGTTGTTAAATTTGATAAAAACACCGCATTACCGACCTTATATATTGTTCGCTGTAATGCTTTTATCTTATTTCCATGAACTGAAAATTCCTGATGATACTTATTCAAGAAAAAGACACAATTTGGCACACTTATTACAATAATAAGAGGTGGCAACATAGAACTCATTGCAGAAATTTCGTACTTGAACATTCCCATCCAACCAAGAACCCAAACAACCGATACAGCCACAACAACCATTGAAAATAGTGTATTTTTGAGTGAGCGAAAAACTAGTAATAAAATTATTGCACATACCAAAACAGCCATAACAATAAACATCACAAGTTCGTTTTGTAACTTAAGTGACGTTTGTGTACGGATATAAGGCATTCCTGTGAAAAATGTTTCAATATTTTCGGATTGAGAAAAAGCATTTACAATTTCTTGAATATGAGCTATTAAACCTTCTCTCGCAGGACTATCCAAAATAGATTGTCGCATAGTTAATAGTGTAACGAATGTCGTTGTATCTTCACTAAACAACATTCCACGATACAATGGCTGCGATAATATCAACTGGGAAATGGAATCTAGTTCTTCTTGAGTTTGAGGTTTTTCCTCAAAAAATTTCGTTATTTTAGAGCCTTCAATTTGTACTGCTTGCCCAACCGACATTACATTATCAACACCTTCAAGTTTGTGAATTGTATCACACATCTCAATAAATGAATTGAATGTTTGTAGGGTAAATAAATCTTTTGTCTTTAAGCCAATGATTAACCCATTAGCATCAGAACCAAAATCTTTTTTAAATTGAGCAAACTGACGATACGAAGTGTCCGTTTGCGGCAACATTGAAACATATTCATACGACAATTTGACTCTTGAAGCTTCAAACGCCATTCCAAGTGTCAATATCGACAAGACAACAATAATTGTCAATCTATTTTTTAATATGATACGTGCAAACTTAACCCACATGAACGTACGATAAAAAATTTCGCTAATATACGATTTTTTAGGCAATAGAACGCATAGATACATTTTTTCTTACACAAACAAAATATATCTATATTCTTCTCATCCTTATATTGAATATTTTTGTATCTTCGCAAACATTAAACAAAGTATAATTAAATTATTAAATACATGGCTATTAGTGCATTACAAAAAGCAAGAGCTGCGTATCAACCTAAATTGCCAAAAGCTTTCAAAGGTGGTGTAGTTCTTAAAGAAGGTAAGGCAACTCAATCTGTTGCTAACCAAGAAGAAATCAAAAAATTATTTCCTAACACGTACGGCATGCCTATCGTAACTTTCGAAGAAGCTGCATCGAAAATGGCAATGGGAGATTTTAATGTTGGTGTTATTCTTTCAGGTGGTCAAGCTCCTGGTGGACACAATGTTATTTCTGGTTTATTTGACGGTATCAAATCGTTGAACAAAAATGCTAAATTGTATGGTTTCTTGGGTGGACCTAGCGGATTGATTGACCATAAATACATTGAATTAACTTCTGATATTATTGATGCATATCGTAATACTGGTGGTTTTGATATCATTGGTTCTGGTCGTACAAAATTGGAAGAAACTTCTCAATTTGATTCAGGAATTGAAATTTGTAATAAATTAGGTATCAAAGCATTAGTAATCATCGGTGGTGATGATTCTAACACAAATGCTTGTGTACTTGCAGAATACTACCTACAAAAAAATACAGGCATCCAAGTAATCGGTTGCCCAAAAACAATTGATGGCGATTTGAAAAACGACCAAATTGAAACATCTTTCGGTTTCGATACTGCTTGTAAAGTTTACTCTGAAGTTATCGGTAACATTATGCGTGACGCTAACTCAGCAAAAAAATACTGGCACTTCATCAAATTAATGGGTCGCTCGGCTTCTCATATCGCTTTGGAATGCGGTCTTCAAACTCAACCAAACATTTGTATCGTTTCAGAAGAAGTTGAAGCAAAGAAAATGACTTTAGCTCAAATCGTTGGTAATATCGCTGACACTGTTGCAACTCGTGCTGCTGCTGGCAACAACTTCGGTGTTGTTTTGATTCCTGAAGGTTTGATTGAATTCATTCCAGAAATGAAAGTTTTAATAAAAGAATTGAACGACTTATTGGCTGAAACTAATGGTGATGTTGCTGCTGCCGTTAAAAAACTTTCGGCTAATTCAGCTTCTGTTTACGCTTCTCTTCCAGATTTCGTACAAAAACAATTAACTCTTGAACGTGACCCACACGGAAACGTACAAGTTTCTTTGATTGAAACAGAAAAATTGTTAATTGAAATGGTTAGAACAGAATTAGCTAAGAGAAAAGCTGCTGGTTCATACACGGGTAAATTCTCTGGTCTTGGACACTTCTTCGGTTACGAAGGTCGTTGCGCTGCTCCATCTAACTTCGACGCTGACTATTGTTACTCACTTGGTTTCAATGCAGCTAACTTGATTGCTTCTGGCAAATCTGGTTATATGTCATTGATTAAGAACACTACTAAACCAGCTGATCAATGGATTGCAGCTGGTGTTCCTATCACAATGATGATGAACATGGAAAAACGTCACGGAGCAATGAAACCTGTTATCCGTAAAGCTTTGGTTGAATTGGATGGTGCTCCTTTCAAAGCACTTGTTGCGAACCGCGAAACTTGGGCTAAAGAAACTTGCTATGTATATCCAGGTCCAATCCAATACTTCGGTCCATCTGAAGTTTGCGACCAACCAACAAAAACATTACAATTTGAACAAAACAAATAATTTTTAGAATTATCAACACAAAAAAAAAGGATTGACAGAAATGCCAATCCTTTTTTGTATCCTTGTATAATTTTCTTCTATATATCCAACAAGTCCTTCATTCCAAATACGCCTTTTTTATCCTTTACAAACTCTGCAGCAAGAACAGCACCAAATGCAAGTCCGCGACGAGATTTTGCAGAATGTTTGATTTCTAATGTATCATCAGCAGAATCGTACGTAACAATATGTGTTCCTGGAATTGTTCCTAAACGAGTTGAAACAACTTGTAATTCATCAGTTGATTTAAATTCATTAAGTCTCCAATCTTTTTTACGTTCAACATTAGCAAGAATATCTTTCGCTATTGTAATTGCTGTCCCACTTGGAGCATCAAGTTTTTGATTGTGATGAGCCTCTTCTACACACACGTCATATTGAGGAAACTTATTCATAATTGCTGCAAGCTTTCTATTCAATTCAAAGAATATATTGACACCAAGACTATAATTTGAAGAATAAAAGAAAGCATTACCCGTTTCTTTACAAATAGAAGCTATTTCGTCAAATTTATCCGTCCAACCAGTAGAGCCAGAAACGACAGGAACACCAGCCTTAAAACACTGAAGATAATTGTTATATGCCGTTTTTGGTGTAGTAAATTCAATTACAACATCAGCATTTTTTAAATTTTCTATTGTAAAATCTTCTTGATTATTTATATCTATGGTTAAGACAATTGAATGACCTCGTTCTATAGCGATTTTTTCAATTTCTTTTCCCATTTTCCCGTATCCAACAAGAGCTATTTTCATATTTTAGAGTTTTCAATTTCCCGAAATCAGTTGTCTTTTTTTATCAATGATTTCTTAGATATGTATTATTAAAAAAAAGGGAAGCCCGAGACTTCCCTAAAAATAATTGTTTCAAAAAATTTATTTTACTGCTTTTACAACAGCTTCAAAAGCTTCTGGGTTATTCATTGCTAAGTCAGCAAGAACTTTACGGTTTAATGTAATATTGTTCTTTGCTAACGCACCAATAAATTGAGAGTAAGTCATTCCATACGCACGAACACCTGCATTGATTCTTTGAATCCACAATGCACGGAAACTTCTCTTTTTAGCTTTTCTATCTCTATACGCATATTGCAAACCTTTTTCTAAAGTATTTTTTGCAACTGTGTACACATTTTTTCTTGCACCAAAATAACCTTTTGTTTGGCTTAAGATTTTCTTTCTGCGTGCTCTTGACGCAACATTGTTTACTGATCTAGGCATACCTTTAAAATTTTAACGATTCGCGACTACTTATCTCATTAGTTCTTAGCTGCAGAATCATTGTTATACAATAAATTAAATTGCGAGCATTGTTTTTACGCTCTTTTCATTTGTCTTGTCAACCGTTGTAGCATAACGAAGATTTCTTTTTTGCTTCGTTTCTTTTCTTGTTAACAAGTGACTTTTAAACGCTTTTTTACGTTTGATTTTACCAGAACCCGTTATAGTAAAACGTTTTTTTGCACTGGATTTAGATTTCATTTTAGGCATTTTACTTCACTTTATTTAGTTAAACAATTATTTTTTCTTAGAGATAGGAGAAAGAATAATAAACATTCTTTTCCCTTCCAATCTTGGTTCTTGGTCAAGTTTTGCAACATCTTCCAAATCACTAATGAAACGAGTTAAAACTTCTGTTCCTTGTTCTTTGTACAAAATTGAACGACCTTTGAAGAACACGTACGCACGAACCTTTGCTCCTTCAGCAATAAATTTTTGTGCGTGTTTCAATTTAAACTGATAATCGTGTTCATCTGTTTGAGGACCAAAACGTATTTCCTTTACTTCTACTTTCGCACTATTAGCTTTGATTTCTTTTTGTTTCTTCTTCATACTATAAAGAAACTTTTGAAAATCTATAACACGACAAACTGGAGGATCAGCATTTGGAGAAATTTCAACTAAATCAAGATTTTGATCGTCAGCAATTTTCAATGCATCAAAAATTGAATACACACCTTGCGTAACATTGTCACCAACCAAGCGTACTTCACGTGCCCTAATGGCATGATTTGTTTTAAAGTTATCGGCTAATTCGTTAGCTGCTCCCATTTATTTGTTTTATCTTGTTTATACTAATATTTATCTCAATTCATTCATTTGTTCGGCAACTTCGGCAGAAATCATCAAAACAAAATCTTCATTTTTCATTACTTCAGCACCATTTCCTTCGCCTTGTTTTCTCACAGAAACAGTACCCTCATTTTGCTCGTTCTCTCCCACTACAAGAAGGTATGGAATGTGTTTCAACTCATTATCACGTATCTTTTTACCAACCTTTTCGTTTCTATCATCAATGAGCGTGCGAATATCGGAATTATTTAATAAATTCAAAACTTTTTTCGCATATTCGTTATATTTTTCGCTTACAGGTATGATTACTGCTTGGTCTGGAGTCAACCACAATGGGAATCTTCCCGCAGTGTGTTCAATTAACACAGCAACGAAACGCTCCATTGAGCCAAATGGTGCACGATGAATCATAACTGGACGTTCTTTTGTGTTTTCGCTTGTTATGTATTCGAGATCAAAACGTTTTGGCAAGTTGTAGTCAACTTGGATTGTTCCCAATTGCCATCTTCTTCCAAGTGCATCGCGAACCATAAAGTCCAATTTTGGTCCGTAGAATGCAGCTTCTCCGTATTCAACTATTGTATTCAAACCTTTTTCTGCTGCAGCCTCAATAATTGCTTTTTCTGCTCGTTCCCAATCTTCATCGCTACCAATATATTTGGTTGTGTTTGTTTTATCTCGAAGAGACACTTGAGCTTCGAATTTATCAAATTTCAATGCCTTGAAAATAATGTTGATAATATCAATTACTTTCAAAAATTCATCTTTTACTTGATCTGGACGGCAGAAAATGTGTGCATCGTCTTGTGTAAACGAACGAACACGCGTAAGTCCGTGTAATTCACCACTTTGCTCATAACGATATACTGTTCCAAATTCAGCACAACGGAATGGTAAATCTTTGTACGAGCGAGGTGCATTTTTATAAATCATACAGTGGTGAGGACAGTTCATTGGTTTCAACAAATACACTTCGCCCTCTTCTGGTGTTGTGATTGGTTGGAAACTATCTTTACCATAATGATCCCAGTGTCCAGAAGTTACGTACAAGTTCTTTCCTCCAATATGAGGAGTTATAACTTGTTGGTAACCAAAGCGTTTTTGGATTTTCTTCAATGCATCTTCCAAACGAAGACGTAAATCTGTTCCTTTTGGCAACCAAATTGGCAAACCTTTACCAACTAAATCGGAGAACATAAAAAGTTCCATTTCCTTACCGATTTTTCTATGGTCACGAAGTTTTGCTTGTTCCAAAAGTTCAAGATATTCGTCAAGCATTTTCTTTTTGGGGTATGTAATACCATAGATACGAGTCAATTGCTTGCGATTTTCATCGCCACGCCAATATGCACCAGCAATACTTGTCAACTTCACAGCCTTGATTGGTTCTGTATTTGGCAAATGTGGACCACGACACAAATCAGTGAATGAACCCTGAGTATAATACGTGATAGAACCATCTTCCAAGTCATTGATTAATTCAACCTTGTACGTCTCGTTCTTATCACCAAAATATTTCAATGCGTCAGCTTTCGGCACGTCTTTACGAACATAATCACTCTTTTGACGAGCAAGTTCAAGCATTTTATTTTCAATTGCCGTCAAATCTTTTTCAGTCAAAGTAACATCACCAAGATCAACATCGTAATAAAATCCATTTTCGATAGCTGGACCAATTCCGAATTTTGTATTTGGATATAATATTTGTAATGCTTCAGCCAAAAGGTGAGCTGAAGAATGCCAAAAAGCGTGTTTACCTTCTTTATCTTCAAATTTATGAAGCGCAATAGTTGCATCTTCATTAATACCACGAGTCAAGTCCCAAGCTACACCATTAACAGTTGCAACCACAACCTCTCGAGCAAGTTGAGAACTCAAACTTTGTGCTATTTCCAACGGAGTAGTTCCGTTGTTGAACTCCTTAACACTACCGTCAGGAAAAGTTATTTGTATCATTACTATATAATTTTTCGCACGCAAAGGTAGTAAAATTTCAAATTCGTTATAATAGTATGTAGAAAAATATCATTAGCGACAACATCTATATATTAACAACGCTCATATATTTTTTATAATTTTTGACAATGACATACATCTTGACAGTAATTTAGTTGTCAGTTATCAGTTGTCAAACGAATCTCTTTATGTAATCAACTTTCCTTTATGGAAATCAAACTGAGAATGGAAACTGACTACTGACACCCAATTACAAACGATTATACTGCCAACTTGTATATTATTCTCTAATTTTTTCATTATAAAGAAGAAAATTGATTTCTTTATTTGCAAAAAATTTCTAATTTTGCCACGGACTGAAATAGAACCTTTTGATAAATGGAATACTTAGAATTTTCTCGTCAACAAGTTACAGATTTACAGAGTTCTTTGCAACGCGAATTCCTTCGTACGAACAAAGCTGGATCGTATGCGAACTCAACTATTCTTGGTTGTAACACTCGTAAATATCATGGACTATTAGTGAGTCCTATCAAAGAAATTGATGGAGATAACTATGTGCTTTTATCCTCGTTAGACGAAACAGTTATTCTCGAAAAAACTCCATTTCATTTAGCTACGCATAAATTCAACAATGAATTTTTCCCTTCAGGATACAAATACATTGAATCATATAAAAACTCACCTATTTTAACGATTGTCTTTCGTGTTGGTGGTTTAGTTTTGAAAAAAGAGATGGTTCTTGTTGACAATGACGAACGATTTTTGATTCGCTATTCTGTTGTAAGTTCATCACAAAAGAATGCAACATTACAATTACGGCCATTCTTAGCATTCCGCAAAGTTCATGAAATGACTCATGCGAATTTATCTGCAAATACACGTCATTCTGTAATAGAAAATGGTATCGCAAGTTGTTTATACGAGAAATTTCCGACTTTGAATATGCAACTTTCAAAGAAAAATGAATTTATCACTGCTCCTGATTGGTATAGAGATTTTACCTATGACAGAGAAAGCGAACGTGGATATGATTGTAAAGAAGATTTATTTACTCCTGGATACTTTGAAGTGTCGTTGAAGGAAGGAGATTCAGTAGTCTTTTCTGCAGGATTACAAGCAATCAAATCATCTTTGTTAAAATCACTATTTGAAAAAGAAACCAAAGGAAGAGATTCTCAAAACAATTTTGAAGAATGTTTACGTCATGCTGCTCGTCAGTTTATGTATCGTTCTCCTAAAGGGTGTGAAGTGATTGCAAGTTTTCCATGGACAGGTTTGTGGGGACGAGACAGTTTGGTTTCATTACCAGGACTAACGCTTGCTCAAGGCGACTGGGACACTTGTCGTGCAGTACTTGACACAATGGCTCCTGATATTGATGGATACATTTACAAAAATAAAGGAAACATAGAACACACCAATACAGAGTCAATTGATACCGCATTGTGGTTCATACGTTCTGTACAACAATACAATTGGAATACAAAAGACGTTGCTCAAACACGCAAATTGTATCAAAAGAAAGTAGAAGAAATTCTTGATACATACATGTCAGGAAAAAATGGCAATGTGGTTATGCATGACAATGGCTTGTTGTTTTTGCCAAATGAACATAAAGCACTTACTTGGGTTGACGCAAAAATCAATGGTATTCCAGTTGTAAAACGCTGGGGATATGTTGTTGAAGTTAACGCTTTATGGTATAATGCCATCTGCTTTGCATTAGAATTAATAACAAAGAAGTCATTCCATGATAAATGGAAAGATATTCCTGCAAAAATTGAAAAATCGTTTGTTGAAACATTTTGGGATGAAGAGCGAGGTTATTTAGCAGACTTTTGTGTAAATGGATACAAAGACTTTTCTATGCGTCCAAGTCAAATATTTGGGGCTTCATTGCCATTTTCTGCTCTTGATGATGAGAAACGTCATTCTGTACTTGAACACGTGAGACGAGAATTGCTTACACCCTGTGGAATTAGAACTTTATCACCTAAAAGTGGAGATTACAAAGGGACCATAACAGGTACTATTGAAGAACGTGATATCGCATACCACAACGGAGGTGTTTTAATGTGGCTTTTAGCTCCGTATGCTGAAGCATATTTAAAATTGCATGGTCGTTCTGGT
The DNA here is from genome assembly GCA_045599365.1 of Bacteroidales bacterium. Lineage (GTDB taxonomy): Bacteria > Bacteroidota > Bacteroidia > Bacteroidales > UBA1715 > UBA1715. The sequence goes on along the minus strand of JAZRVS010000032.1, from coordinate 34,009 downwards.
GTATCTGAAATAAAACGAATCTATGCCGATTTAGAGAACTTGGTACAAGAATATGGATTGGGAACAATCGGAGAAATGTTTGATGGAAATCCTCCTTATACGCCTCGTGGCGCAATTTCTCAAGCGTGGTCGGTTGGCGCAGCATTACGAATTTGTAAATTGATTGAAAATTTTACAACAGAAGAACAAAAATAAAAAAGGTATGAAGGTTCTAATGTTTGGGTGGGAATTTCCACCACATATTTCTGGCGGTCTTGGAACTGCTTGTTTAGGCTTGACAAAGGCTATGCTTCGTCAGGGCGTTGACATTATTTTTGTCGTTCCGCGTGCCTATGGTGATGAGGATCAAAGTAAAATGCAACTTGTAGGTGCTAATACTATCCGAGTAAAAATCAATCATTATCATTTCGGTGCAGAAGTAGAAAAGAACAAGAACATACAATATGTAACTATTGGAGCCAACTTGATTCCTTACATCACAGAAGATGAATACTACGATATAATTAACAATCGTGTTTCTGTTGATAGACAATTCAAGACGTACTCTAATGCCGACACTGGGACAATAAACCTTCATGGAGGCTATGGTGGTGGACTTATGCAAGAAGTAAGCAGTTATGCTTATATTGCAGAAGAAATTGCAAAAAAATTTAATTTTGACGTAATACACGCTCACGATTGGATGACGTATGATGCGGGGATTGCAGCAAAAAATGCATCAGGGAAACCTCTTGTTGTACACGTACATGCGACGGAATTTGATAGAAGTGGTATGAACGTGAACCAAATCGTTTACGATATGGAACGACGCGGAATGCACTGTGCAGATAGAGTTTTGACAGTAAGCAATTTAACTCGAAACATAGTTATCAATCACTATGGAGTTCCTGAATCAAAAGTAACTACCGTTTATAACGGTGTTGAAGCTATTGGAGCAAAATCATCTTTACGATTTGAAAAATCTTTTGATGACAAAATTGTTACATTCTTGGGGCGTATTACATTTCAAAAGGGTCCAGAATATTTTTTGGAAGCCGCAGCAAAGGTTTTACAGAGGAAAAAGAATGTAAAATTCGTAATGGCTGGCAGTGGCGATATGCTTGAAAAAATGATGTGGCGCGCTGCCGAATTGGGTATTTCAAAGAATTTCTTCTTTACTGGTTTCTTAAGAGGAGATGACGTTATTCACATGCTTTCTATTAGTGATGTTTACGTAATGCCTTCTGTATCAGAACCGTTTGGAATATCACCATTGGAAGCAATGAGATCAAATGTGCCCGTTATTATTTCTAAACAATCTGGTGTTGCCGAAGTATTACAACATGCCATAAAAGTTGACTTTTGGGATGTTGATTCTATGGCAGATGCTATTTATGGTATTATTTCATACGATGCTCTCGGTCAAATGTTTAGAGAATATGGAAAAAAAGAAGTTGACAGCATAAAATGGGATAATGCTGCAAAACGAATCAAAGAAGTGTATAAAAATTTATCAGAAAGGTAGTTAGATATGAAAAACATTTGTTTGCATTTTTCGGTTCATCAACCATTTCGGTTGCGTTCGTATCGTTTCTTCGATATTGGTCAGGACCACTATTATTATGACGATTTTTCAAACAAATCAAATGCGTTGACAATTGCGAAGCGGTGCTTCATACCGATGAACAACTTGTTGCTTTCGCTTATTAATGCAAATAAGAAAGCTTTCAAAGTGAGTTTTTCTATCTCTGGAAGTGCATTAGAACAATTTGAAATGTACACACCTGAAGTTATTGAGAGTTTCAAACAATTAGCAAAGACAGGTTGTGTTGAATTTGTTGCAGAAACAGATGCACATTCGTTGATTTCAACTATCAACAACGATGAATTTGCAATACAAGCACAAGCCAATGTAGAAAAAATAAATGCTTTGTTCGGTCAACAACCTAAAGTATTCAAAAACACAGGATTTGTTTATTCTGACGAATTAGGAGAACAAATATATCATCTTGGGTTCAATGGTATTTTGGCTGAGGGCGCAGATCAAATTTTAGGATGGAAAAGTCCAAATTTCTTGTATTGTTGCGACAAACAACCTCGCCTAAAAGTTCTTCTTCGCAACTTCAAATTGACAGACGACATAGCATTACGTTTTTCTCGTCAAACATGGAGTGAATGGCCTCTAACTGCTGACAAATACACTGCTTGGATTTTAAAATCATTGGAATCAGAAGAATTAGTAAACTTGTTTTTTGACTACAACACATTTGGTGTACATAATCGTGCTGAATCTGGCATATTTGACTTTTTCTCGGCTTTTGTTTCAATGATTGTTGCTAACAAAAATGTAGCATTTGTAACACCTTCTGAAGTTATAAAGAACCTACAACCAATTTCAGTTTTGAGTGTTCCTCAATATACATCTTGCGCTGACGAAGAACGTGATTTATCTGCATGGTTAGGAAATAACCTTCAAAAACAAGCGTTTGACACATTGAGTTCTTTACACCGTTTGGTTCGTGCGGTAAACGATGATAGACTAACAACAGATTGGAATCGTTTGCAAGCAAGCGAAAATTTCCACTATATGAGTACGAAATTCTTCAATCATGAAGCTGGCTTTAGTCCATACCAAACACCTTACGAAGCATTCATAAACTTTATGAATATCGTATCCGATTTCGCCGAACAATTGAATAAAGTACCAACGAGTACAAAACTTGGAACATTGTCAAAAGATGAACTTGATGCCGAAATTGCAAAACATACAGCTATTTTGAAAGAGTTGGAAGATGCAAAAAAGAAACAAAAAGAAACAAAAACAACTTCTAAAAAAGTTGAGAAGGTAGCAACGAAAAAAACTGCTTCTAACCAAGTAGTCAAAGAAAAAAAGACGACAAAAGCAACAAAAGCAACAAAAGCAACAAAAACTGAAAAAGAGAAAAAGGCAACCACAAAGACAACAAAATCGACGACAAAAAAACAAAAAACTAACAATAAATAATATAAAACTGTAAATGGCAGCGAATTTAAATCAAAACAGACATAACGATCCACAATGGAGAAGTGTGATCGTACAGTCAACATTTCCAAAGAATTTGCAAAATTTGAGTGTATTAGCAAATAACCTTTGGTGGACATGGAACTACGAAGCAATGGAATTGTTCCAAGAAATAGACGAAAAACTTTGGGCAAAAACACAAAATCCAATCGCAGTATTAAAAGGTATTAGCGCTGAACGATTGAGTCAATTGGAAAAAGATCAAGACTTTATTGATCGTTACAATTCTGTATTGAAAAAATACAATGACTATATGTCTGTTCAACCAGACGAAAAAACACCTCGTATTGCATACTTTAGTATGGAATATGGTCTTGATGATTCATTAAAAATATTCTCTGGTGGTCTTGGTATTTTAGCTGGAGATTATTTGAAAGAAGCCAGTGATACTAACACAAATATGGTTGCGGTTGGTTTCTTATATAAATATGGTTATTTCAAACAAACATTATCGTTAGAAGGAGACCAAATTGCAGAATATAATCCTCAAAATCAATCAGAATTACCTATTTCTCCTGTTGTTGACGCAAATGGAAACCGAGTGATGATTCAAGTTGGTATGCCAGGGCGTCTTATGCACGCACAAATTTGGTTGGTGAAAGTTGGTCGAATCAAATTGTATTTGATGGATACTGATATTTCTGAAAACCGTGATGACGATAAAGGTTGTACTCACGCATTGTATGGCGGTGATAACGAAAATCGTCTAAAACAAGAAATGTTGCTTGGTATTGGTGGTGTACGCTTATTGGAAGCTGTTGGCGAAAAATGCGATTTGTTCCATTGTAATGAAGGTCACGCAGCATTTATCAACTTGGAACGTCTTCGTACGTTGATTAAACACGAAAATTGTTCTTTCCCTAAAGCATTGGAAATTGTTCGTGCATCTTCGTTGTACACAACTCACACTCCAGTTCCAGCAGGACACGATTCTTTCCCAGAAGGATTGATGATGACATATCTTGGTCAATTCCCAGAACGTCTTGGGTTAAATTGGAATGAATTTATGAACCTTGGTAGAATGTACCCAGATAATAATGGTGAATTCTTCTCTATGAGTCACTTTGCTATTTGTACATCGTGTGGCATCAATGGCGTAAGCCGTTTGCACGGACTTGTTTCACAAAAAATGTTCAAAAACTTATGGCCAGGTTATACAGTTGATGAATCACCTATCGGATATGTTACCAATGGTGTTCACTACGGAACATGGACTGCAAAAATTTGGCAAAAATTATACAAGGAAACATTTGGAGAAGAATTTTTAGAAAATAAATCAGATGCATCATATTGGAACAAAATCTATAGTGTTGCAGATGAAAAGATTTGGAAAATTCGTCAAGCTCAACGTGAAAAGTTAATCACATACGCAAAAGAAGCTCTTCGTAAATCATGGACAGACAAATTTGAAGATCCAAAGAAGATTGTTCGCGTAACCCAAACATTAAACAAAAATGTATTGACTATCGGTTTTGCTCGCCGTTTTGCCACATACAAACGTGCTTATTTGTTGTTTAGCAACTTAGAACGTTTGAGCAAAATCGTTAACAATCCAGACTACCCAGTACAATTCGTATTTGCAGGAAAAGCTCACCCTGCAGATAAGCCAGGACAAGATATTATTAAAGAAATTGTACGTATTTCCAAATTACCTGAATTCTTGGGTAAAATAGTCTTCTTGGAAAACTACGATATGAATCTTGCCAAACAGTTAGTACAAGGTGTTGATATTTGGATGAATACGCCAACTCGACCATTAGAAGCATCGGGTACATCAGGTATGAAGGCTGTAATGAATGGTGCCATGAACTTCAGCGTACTTGATGGTTGGTGGTGCGAAGGCTATCGTGAAGGTGCTGGTTGGGCATTGCCTGAAAAACGTACATATCAAAATCAAGATATGCAAAACAAACTTGATAGTGAAATGATTTACACTATCTTGGAAAACGAAATTGTACCATTGTTCTACGAACGTGGCGTTGATGATGTTCCTCATGCATGGATTCAATATTTCAAAAAATGCGTTGCTGAAATCGCTCCTGAATTCACAACAAAACGTATGATTGATGACTACAAAGAACATTTCTATAACAAATTGGGAGAACGTGCTGCAATTTTGAAAAAAGACAACTATAAACTTGTTGACGAATTAGTTAGTTGGAAACAAAAAGTTGCAGAAGTTTGGGATCAAATCTACGTTGAATCTGTTGAAATTGACAAATCAAACGAACCTTTTAAACTTGGTGAGCCATACAACGGAACTATTAAAGTTGACCTTAAAGGCTTGAAACCAGAAGATATCAATTTTGAATTCATTTTAACAGAACAAAATGAGGCTGAAGAACGCGAAATTGTTAAATGCCATCCATTTACATTCTCCGCAATGGAAGGTAATTTGGCTGTTTACACATTAGCAACAACACCAAATCGTTCTGGTATATTTAACTATGGTATTCGAATGTATCCTTCTAACAAAAATCTTCCATATCGTCAAGATTTCTCTTACGTTCGTTGGATATAATGTGATATAAGTATTCACAAATAAGAAGAGACGTTTCTTTATCAAACGTCTCTTTTTTTTTGCATAAATGTTATCTTTGTACAAGAATTTATAGCACATGAATCGATTCCTTGCTTTTATAGTCTGCATACTATGTGTTTTCAACTCCTTTGCGCAAGGATTTGATTTTGTTGCTGACACAACAAGTGGTTGTTCCCCCCTCAAAATATTTCTAAAAAATACAACTGATGAATCTATAATTGATAATTATACTTACGAATGGAGTGTTGAACAAGAAAAATATTTTGTGCAAAAAGATAGCATACAAAAAACATATATTACCCCAGGGAAATACTCTATCTCTATGCGAGTAAAAGAGGGTAATAAAGTAATACAAACAATAACAAAAGAAAATTACATTACAGTTTACAATGATCCCGATGTAACAATTAAATCCGACAAGGAATTTACATGCGAAAACAAACCATTTCAATTTTCAATTGATAGTATAATTTCTGATACCACCATTGTCTCTTATACTTGGATTTTATCGGATGGAACGAGTTATTTAACAGAAAAACCACCTCTACATACTTTCGGATTTGCTGACGAATTTGATATATTCCTTTCTATTACCGACGCTCACAATTGTTCCAATAGAGAACGAAAATCCATTTCCGTAAAAACCTACGATGACTACCCTGCTGTTTCTTTTTCCGTCAACAAAACTCGCGTTTGCGAACCTCAACTTACCGTAACATTTACAAATCAAACTGAAGACGAAAATATTGTATCGTTTCATTGGAATTTTGGTGACGATACTGATTATGACGGAGAAAATGCTCCAAGCCATACGTACAACGGATTTGGTAGTTATTACCCGACACTATCAGCTATAAGTAAAACAGAATGCGAAAACTCTTCTGCTCGCAGCATTCAATTGATTGACTACCAACCAGAAATAAGCATTTTAGACGAATTTCCTGCCGTAACCATCAATGCAATAGAAATAAAAAAAGATTTGAATACAAAAAAGCCATATATTTCAACATCAGGAACAAAAACTAAATATTGTCCAGGAACAATTACTTTTTTTGACGCAAGTTCTTCCAAAAACAACTCTTGGGAATGGGATTTCTTGAATGACGGGACAGTGGAATCTGAAACCAAAGAACTCAAAGTTGAAATTACCGAAGCTGGTACGTATAAAATAAAGTTACACGTTAGTAATGGGACTTGTCAAAAAGACGTTATCGAAACAGTATCTATTGAAGAACCTCTTCAAATTATCGCTTCTCCAACTGAAGCATTTTACTGCTCTATTCCCATCACATCTCCTTTTTCAGCGACGAGTAATGTCCCCAACACTAAATTTTATTGGGGAATCAGCGATATGACAATGTATGAAGGTGCATCTTTCTCAAAAGAGTTTGATTTAGAAGGTTTTTACTCCACACATGTTTATGCAATCAGCCCAAATTATTGTACAGCTGACACTTTACTAAACAACAACATTGAAGTTACATTACCAAGATTATCAACACACGCATCGCCTCGCAGTGGTTGTGTACCATTAGAAGTTTCTCTCTCTGCAAACTACTCCTACAAGACAGATAAAGACTCTATTGCAAAAATCACTTGGGATTATTACGAAGATGGAACTCACGACGAAATTGATAATTTTTCAACCCAAGCAAAATCAGGAAATCTAACCCATTCTCACACATACGACAAAGAAGGTGTATATGCCTACCGCATTACGCTACAAACCTATACAGGCTGTGTTGTTTCAAATATCATTAAGGAAAAAGACTCAATAAGTGTGGGTAAAACGCCCGATGTAAGTATTGATTTTGCTAATGAATTATGCGCAAGCGATAGTTTAATTATCAACGTAACATTTGATGATATCAAACGTTATCAAAGCAACTACGACACACTAACTATGGTCTTTACCCAATACGAACCATGGCCATTAGCGCCAAACCAACTTCCTACCAACATTTATCCAACTATTGACCAACAAATACCCGTTAAAGAAACTTTTTCAATGAAATTTACTGATACTATAGGTTTTCACCTTGCATCATATACAATTTCTGATAATGGCTGTTCGACTACAATAGATTTAAATGATGGCGTAACCATCAATGGACCAATGACATTCTTAACTGTTTCACCTACAGATTGCGAAAAGCCTTATTTATATCAATATTCATTTGCAAAAAATTATAATGCCCAGACTTGGGAATGGTTCATTCAAAAAGTTGGAGACAACTCATGGACTCAAATTGCAGAAAACAATGATACTCTCAAAATTGATTTTTCTAACTATGGCGGACGAGGACAATATTTCATAAAAGTAACATCTCACAATCCCGAGTCTGGCTGCGATATGAGTGATAGCATACTCACCACGGTAACCGATATTGTCGCTGACTTTGAATTGAAAACATACGAACCCTGTTTAGGTGACATTGCAGAGTTTGATGTTGACCCCATAACAATGGGACAAGATATAGTTTCTTGGGAATGGATTTACGATTGGAACGGAAAAAAAGACTCTTTACTATTCGCAAAAGCAGAACAACAAAAAGCTGGATATACAATAGATCGCTACGATTACTATCCTAACGCACGACAATATATATTTGATACGACAAACATAACCAGTGTGACTGTCAAAGTAACCGACATAAATGGTTGTACTGACCTAATATCAAAACCAGTTACCGTTTTTGAAGCCCACGCTGATTTTGAAGCCGATGTTGTATCGGATTGTTTACCATTTATTTCAAATTTCACAGATAAATCAACTTCAGAACATTCTATTACTAATCGAACGTGGGATTTCGGTAATGGTACAACGTCAGAAGGAAATGAAACCTCTATACAAACAGAATACAATACAAAAGGAAATAAAACCGTTTCCCTTTCAATTATTGATGACCATGGTTGTAAAGATACCACAACTATAAGGGATTACATAAAACCAATTCTTCCCAATTCTCAATTTCACATAAAAAATGAGAAAGTATGTCTTGGACACGAAGCTGAATTTATAAATGACGTACACGCGTATGGCTATGAAAATTCTCTATCAAGATATAGGTGGGAGTTTGGAGATGGAATTATTGAAGAATCAACAGGTAACCTTCCTGACACGACCAAACATATCTATACCCAAGAACAAAAAGGAAAATACGAGATAAAACTACTCACCTATTGCACTAGTCCCGAAGGTAATGAATGTGTTGATAGTTCAACTAACTCTATTGATATTAAAGACGTTGGAGCGCAAATCAAAATAAAAGATTCCGATTTATGTAAAGAACCTGGTCAAAAATTTATCGTTTATCTTGACAATACAATATACAACACCAATACGAAGTCTTTTTCTTGGTGGAAAATTGATGGTGGTGATTCAATCTACGTGAGCAACAAACGGACATTCCAAGTGGTAACATTCGACAATTTTGGAGATCAATCGCTTTGGCTCAATACAAAAAGTGATTACTATGGTTGCGAGGATACAACTATTTCTATTCCAATTCACGTTCCAGGCTACGAAGCAAGTATAATTGCAGACAAAGACGCTGCTTGTATTCACGAAGATGTTACATTTTCACTCTTTGATACCCTCAACCTATACCGTTACAATTGCTATTGGGAATTTGGTGATGGAGAAACCAAAGAAATGAACACTCTTAATACGACACACCAATATACAGCTCTTGCCATCAATGATGATAATACATACAATGTTCAATTTTTTGTTGATGCTCCAGGTTGTAAAACCCGAGATATTTCGGTTGATGTCAAAGTATTTCCAGTGATTGCAATGTTTACGAGAGGTTTAGAAGATTTAGACACCGCAGGTTGCGCTCCTTTTTCTGTACAACTATATAACACCTCCGTTGCAGGCCCCGAAGCTTCTTATTTATGGGATTTAGGAAATGGAAGAACATCAACCGAAAAAAATCCAACCATTTCTATATCAAACATTAACGAAGCTATTCCAATATCATTATCAGTTACATCAAATATTTGTAACGATACTATTCGGAAAAATATTGCAACTTATCCCGTTGCAAACATTTCAATTGATATGGATTCCAGCATTTGTTACGGAGAAACTATTACGGCAACCGCTACAGGAGATTTTTCAAGCATACAATGGCAACCAGCGAAATTGTTTTCCAATTCAAAAAATCCTAATACAAACATTACAATTCCGCATTCTCAATACATTTATATTGATAGCAAAAACAAATACAATTGTTCTCATAGAGATAGTGTTTTTGTATATGTACAACAAAAACCATATTATTACGGAGCGCCCGATTCCTTACTATTATTTTACAATAATGAAGGTAATTCACAACTTGCATCTCAAAAAACAAACAACCTTATCGCTGGACAAACATACAATCTTAACGTAAAAAAAATCCAAGGTGTAAATTACCTCTGGTCTCCTATGACCTATCTATCCTGTTCTGATTGTGAAAGTCCTGATGTTGATTTAAGTTGTATCCAAGACGAATGCTTAAATTTCCCGGATTACCTTGATTACCAAATTAGTATGAGCGATTCATTGGGTTGTTTCTCCAATGATACCACCATACATTTCAACATTATTTTTGATTCAAAAATCGCACTTCCAGAAGCATTTACCCCAAATGATGATGGTATCAACGACATTGCTTTCGTTCGTGGTTGGGGAATCAAAGAATTTTTAGAAGTAAAAATATTCAATCGCTGGGGACAAATTGTTTTTGAAAGTGACGACATGTCTATTGGATGGGACGGTACATTCCATAATGAACCTCAAGCAATGGACACATACGCATACACTATAAAAGCAAAAAATCTAAAAGATGAAGAAATTTTTGTAAAAGGATATATTACCCTATTGCGATAAATTTTAAAAAAATTTATATTTGTTGAACACAATTAAAATATAGTATTATGCCAGTAGTTCTTATCTCAATTTGCATCCTTGCATTTTTCGTTTTAACAGGAAGTTTAAAAATCGTTCCTCAAAGAGAAGCGTTCATTGTTGAACGATTAGGTAAATATCACACAACATTATTAGCTGGATTTCACATAATTATACCTTTTATAGATAGAGTTGCATACAAACATTCTTTGAAAGAACAAGCAATAGACGTTCCATCTCAAATATGTATCACACGTGATAACATCTCCGTTGAAGTTGATGGTATAATGTACTTACAGGTAATGGATCCCAAAAATGCTTCTTATGGTATTGATAATTACGGATTTGCATCAATCCAACTTGCTCAAACAACTATGCGTAGTGTGATTGGTAAACTTGAACTTGACAAAACCTTTGAAGAACGCGATTCTATCAATTCTGTAATCGTAGCTGCAGTTGATAAAGCAAGTGATTCTTGGGGTATAAAAATCACACGTTACGAAGTAAAAAATATCACACCTCCTCAAAGTATTAAGGATGCGATGGAAAAACAAATGCGCGCAGAACGAGAGAAACGTGCAATTATTGCTGAATCTGAAGGAGCAAAACAAGCAAAAATCAATGCTGCAGAAGCTGCTCGCCAAGAATTGATTGCAAAATCAGAAGGCGAAATGCAAGCAAAAATCAATGTTGCCAATGCAGATAAACAAGAGTTAATCGCTCGTTCCGAAGGAGAACAACAACGTCGTATCAACGAAGCTGCAGGTAAAGCAAGCGAAATTGAACAAATTGCAAAAGCTACCGCGACTGGACTTCGCGAAATTGCCGCAGCAATTGGTTCTGAAAATGGAACTGAGGCTGTAAACCTTCGTATTGCTGAACAATATTTGACTGAATTTGGAAAATTAGCAAAGGAAAATAACACTATGATTATCCCTCAAAATATGAATGATGTGAGCAGTGTTCTCGCTACAGCGATGTCGGTTATTGACAACACAAAAAAGAAAGGTATTTAGTGTTTAGTGATTATGCTTAACTCTTGAGTTTCAACTCTTAACTCTTAATTCTTCATTCTCAAATACGGTGCAGTAACCGAATTTGTTGCTTTTACTAATTCCGCTGGTGTTCCTTCAAAAATAATTTTACCACCTTGGTCTCCTCCTTTGGGACCAAGTTCTATCACGTAATCAGACGATTTCAGTACTTCAAGATTGTGTTCAATCAAATAAATTGTATTTCCCGCATCAACCATTGTATCAAATAAAGAAATCAATCTATCAATATCTTTCAAATGAAGTCCATCTGTCGGTTCGTCAAGTATAAAGATTTTACCTTTCTCTCGTAAATAAGATGCAAGTTTTATTCTTTGCAATTCACCACCAGAAAGTGTTGACAACGATTGATTAAGATGCAAATACCCCAAACCAACTTTCAACAATGGCTCTAATTTTTCTGCAATAATACTACCCGAAAACAAATCACACGTTTTTTCTGCCGACAAATCCATCACTTCGGCAATATTCATATTGCGAACTTTAAATTTGAGTACATCGTTGGAATAACGCAAGCCACCACACGCTTCGCAAACAGTTTCAATGGAATCCATAAACGCCATATCCGACACAATCACACCTTTCCCTTGACAAACTGGACAAGCACCTTTCCCATTGAACGAAAATAATTCAACCTTACATTTATTTTCCTTTGCAAAAAGTTTTCGTATGTCATCGGCAACCTCCAAATATGTTGCTGGTGTTGAACGCAAACTAATTCCTATATTTTTTTGACTGATATATACAATGTCATCCGACTTTTGATAGGCATTTCTAAAACATTCCATCAACGATGATTTTCCCGAGCCAGCAACACCAGCAATAACTGCCATAACATTCATCGGCAAATTCACCGAAACATCTTTCAAATTATGCATTGAAGCATGTTCAAGCAAATACCAATCTTGCGGGTTCCTAATATCCGATTTTATTTGCGTAGAAACACTCAACAAAGTCCCCGTTGCTGTTGTGCTTTTAAGTAATTCTTCATACGTTCCCTCAAACAAAATCGTGCCACCTGCCGAACCTGCACCAGGTCCCATATCAATAATGTGATCGGCAATTTGAATCATATCTTTGTGATGCTCAACCAAAATCACCGTATTCCCATGTCTTTTTAACTTTTGTACAGATTTCTGCATCAACAAAATATCGTGATTATGCAAACCAACACTTGGCTCATCAAGAATATACATCACATCCGACAATGACGAATTGATATATTTAGCAATCTTACATCGTTGTGCTTCACCGCCAGAAAGAGTTCCAATAGCACGATCGAGCGTTAAATACCCAAGACCTATTTCTTCCAAAGCTGCAAGTCGCTCTATCGTATTGTGTTTAATATCTTCTGCCAAGTGATTATCAATGGTTTCCATCCACGACTTCGCATCGGAAATTGACATTGCACACACCTCAGCTATATTTTTCCCATTGATTTGGCACGACAAAATAGTCTTGTTCAAACGAGAACCGCCACAATCGGGGCAAACACCCATGCGCAACATTGGATTTAAGACCGCAGCATGAAGCAGTCCTTCCTCCGAATTGATAATGCTACGATACATTCTTGGTATTAAGCCCTCGTATTTCGCTGTTTTGGGCCAATTCTTAGGCGGATTTTTTAACTTAATTTGTGGAGAATTCAAAAACAATTCAAGTTCTTCTGGTGAATAATCCTTTATCTTTTTATCCAAATCAAACAAACCACTGTGAGCATAGCGAATCCAACGCCAACCACCTTTACCAAAAGCAATATAATGAATCGTATCTTCGTCATTCAAAGATTTATCAAAATCAACCAATTTATGAATGTCCAACTCTCGAATTTCGCCCAAACCTGAACAACGAGGACAACTTCCCATTGGATGATTGAACGAAAACACATCGGAATAACCAACAAACGGCGTTCCAACACGAGAAAACAACAAACGTAACAATGCGTAAATATCCGTGTACGTTCCTACTGTTGAACGAGAATTTGACGCAGGTTTCCGTTGCTCTATCACAATTGCAATTGGAAGATTCTCAATGCTTTCCACATGTGGCCGACCATATTTTGGAAGATATTGTTGAGTGAACGAGGGAAACGTATCATTCAACTCACGGCGAGATTTTGCCGCTATGGTATCAAGTACAAGCGAAGATTTTCCCGAACCAGAAACCCCCGTAACAATAGTGATTTGTTTCTTGGGAATTTTTACAGAAACATTCTTCAGATTGTTTTCCGTTGCTCCACGAACTTCAATATACTCTTGCATAGTTGAATATCAAACTTCTTCGTTTTATCTCAACTCTGCTCCAAGTTCTTTTTGATAATTCGTAATCAACTTATTCATCACATTGTCTATCTGAACATCAGTCAATGTCTTTTGCTCATCCTGCAACATAAATGAAACTGCGTACGATTTTTTCCCTTCTGGAATTCCTTTTCCCTCATAAACATCGAATACATTTACTTGCTTCAAAAGTTTCTTTTCTGTTTGGTAAGCAATTTTCTGAATTTGCTCAAAAGAGACATGAGAATCAATCAATAATGCCAAATCTCGACGAACAGATGGGAATTGTGGCAATTCCTTAAATAGAACTTTTTGGCGATAATTTGCAAGAACTACATCCCAATATATTTCAGCGAAATAAACAGGTTTATCTATATCAAATTTTTTCAACAACGATTTTGATACAATACCCAAACGAGCAACAGGTTTATTATTCAAGATTGTACATTCCAATCCCGAAATCATATCGTTACTCTTTACTGAAAATTGAATATTGTTCATTCCCAACTTAATAAGAACTTTTTGCACAGCAGATTTTAGCACAAACATGTTCATGTCTTGCTGTTTTTCTGCCCAATATTGCGCTTTTTGTTTTCCTGTTATGCACAAAGACAATTGTCGAGATTCTCCATATTTTTCGGTAACACAACCTTCATTGGCTTTGGTATAATAAATACTACCAAATTCAAACAATGACAAATCGTTTTGTTGACGATTAATATTGTGAGAAACGACCTCTAAAGCACTAAACAACATAGTATTACGCAAGCAATCCAATTCTGCACTAAGAGGATTCATTATCTTCACCAAATGATTTTTACAATCATTTTCTAATTCAGTATAGTATGAAGAATTTGTAAGTGAATTATTCATAATCTCGTACCATCCGCAATCAACCAACATATCTGCAATCATATTGCGAAGTTTTGTTGGATTTACACCATCAACATGAGTAATGGCCGCGTGAAGATTCGTTGAAAATTCAACATTATTATAACCATAAATGCGTAAAACATCTTCCACTACATCTTCTGCACGTTGAACATCAACACGATATTGAGGAACAAGCAACTGCAAATCACGATCTTTTTCTGACTCAATCTCAATATCTAAACCTTTCAATATTTTCTTGAATGTTTCATCGCCAATATTCTTTCCCATTAAAGAATATGCTTTATCAAGGTTTAATGAGACTTTAAATGGTGCAAATGGAGCTTCATGAGAATCAAAAATTGGTCCGCAAATTTCACCGCCAGCGACTTCTTGAATCAATAAAGCTGCTCGTTTTAACGCATAATTTGTAATATTTGGATCTATCCCTCTTTCATAACGGAACGAAGCATCGGTATTCAATCCATGACGACGAGCTGTTTTACGAATAGAAACAGGATTAAAATATGCACTTTCAATAAAAACTGAAGTTGTTTCAGTTGTAACTCCCGATTCTAAACCTCCAAATACACCAGCGATACACATTGGTTTATTGGCATTACAAATCATTAAATCATCCGAAGAAAGTTCTCGTTCCACACCATCAAGAGTTACAAATTTCGTTTTATCCGTAACCGTTCCTACGTGGATCTCATTTCCTTCTATTTTTGAGACATCAAATGCATGAAGTGGCTGACATAATTCGTGTAACACAAAATTCGTTACATCAACCACATTATTGATTGGACGCAAGCCAATTGCTTTCAAACGAGTTTGCAACCAATCTGGTGAATCTTTCACGGTAATTCCAGAAACAACAACACCTGAATAACGTGGACACAAATCTGGTCGTTCAACGACAACCGATATTGGCGATTTTTTTTCAGACAACGCAAATGCATCAACAGAAGGCCAATTCATTTGAACTGAACCATTCACATTCAAATATGCTGCAATATCGCGCGCCACACCAATATGTGATGCTGCATCTACTCGATTTGGTGTCAACCCTATTTCAAAAATGAAATCATCTTTCACATTGAAATAATCTGCGGCTGGAGTTCCTGCAGGAATAGAATCTGGCAAAACCATAATTCCATCGTGACTTGTTCCCACACCAATTTCATCTTCTGCACAAATCATTCCTCGAGATTCTTCGCCACGAATCTTAGATTTTTTTATCGTAAATTCTTGATCTCCATCATACAATTTTGTACCTTCTGTTGCAACAACAACAGTTTGCCCTGCAGTTACATTAGGCGCTCCGCAAACAATTGGCAAAATTTCTGGACCACCAACATCTACTGTTGTAATATGCAAATGGTCTGAATTTGGATGATCTACACATGTCAATACTTTTCCTACAACTATACCCTGTAAACCTCCTTTTATTGTTTGATATTTTTCTAAACCTTCAACTTCCAAACCGATATCTGTCAATATTTTAGAAACAGTTTCTACCGATTCCTCTATGTGAAGATACTCTTTTAACCAATTCCACGAAATGTTCATATTATACCTATAATTTTAGTCACGCAAAGGTACATAAATTTGGCAATCTATGACATCGCTTAACGCTAAATTCATATTTCTTTCATAAAATGTAATTGTGTCGCTATTTGAATTTTTAATTTCACATACTTTTTGTAACTTTGCATACTAAATATTTTTTGATATGCATATAGCTGTTGCAGGAAACATTGGCGTTGGAAAAACAACATTAACAGGAATGTTGGCAAAACATTACAACTGGGAAGCAAACTACGAAGTTGTTGATGATAATCCATACTTAAACGATTTTTATCAAGATATGAAAGCTTGGGCATTCAACGTCCAAATTTCATATTTGCACAATAGATTGCAAAGTATTATGAATATTCGTAATTCGGGTAAGGATGTAATTCAAGACAGAACGATATACGAAGACGCGTATATTTTCGCACCAAATCTTCATGGGATGGGATTAATGGCAACTCGAGATTTTGAAACTTATTTTTCCTTGTTCCGTCAAATAGAACAATTAACACAAACACCAGATTTGTTAATTTACCTTAAAGCATCCATTCCAACTTTGGTAAGACGAATTCAATGCAAAGGTCGTGAGTACGAAAATGCCATTCGTATTGATTACTTAGAAAGTTTAAATCGAAGATACGATACGTGGATTAAATCGTACGATGGTCGTACTCTTATCATTGACACAGACTCAATCAATTTTATTGATAATCCTTCCGATTTTAGCAAAATAATTAACAGAATTGACGCAGAACTTTTTGGCTTATTCAAATAACATGGAAAATAATCGCTACTCTTTTGAATCTCACGATTTGATTTTCAAAGTTTTTCAGTACAAAAAACCTCTTTTTATAACAACGATTATTGGTGCCGTAGTTGCCATTATAATTTCTTTACTTATAACTCCGTTATATCGTTCGTCTGTCGTTGTGTATCCTGCACCATCACTTCCTATTTCGGAACACATCAAAGTAAAAGATGCGGCAAAAATTGAATCTATTTATGGTGAAGACAAAGAAACAGAACAACTTCTTCAAGTTCTAAACAGCGATGAGTTACGAACCAAAATGATTCAAAAACATAACTTATGGCAACACTACGGCATTGATTCTGCCACTGTTTCCCATCCAAATGACAAAATGTTAAAAAAATACAACAAACGTATTTCTGCTAAACGCACAGAATATATGGCTGTTGAAATTTCTGTTCTTGATGCAAACCCAGATACCGCGGCTTTAATGGCAAACGATCTTGCTGCTTTAATTGATACCATTATGAACCAAATGGAACAGAAACGTGCAAAAGAGACAATGAGAATTGTTGAAAACGAATACAAAGCAAAAGAAGCACAAATTTCTCTCTATAAAGACTCTCTACAACAAATTATGTTGAAAGGTATTTACGACTATGAATCACAATCTGAAGTCGTAAACGAAGCTTACGCTCAAGCTGTTGCATCAGGGAACACAAAAGGAGCGGAACGAGTAAAATCTCAACTTGATACGTTAGCTAAATATGGCGCAGCCTATGTTTCTCTTCGAGATTTCTTGGAATTTGAAAGCGAAAATTTAAGTGCATTAAATCAAAAATATAAAGAAGCCAAGGTTGATGCAGAACAAACATTAAGTCACTATTTCGTTGTGAACAAGGCTCAAGTTCCAGACAAAAAAGCTAAGCCAAAACGTACAATCATTGTCGGAATAACAACTCTTGCTACATTTATATTTACGTTCATAGTTCTCGTTTTCATAGAACTCGTCAACGATTTTCATCGTAAAGAAGAGTTGGAAAAAGAAGTTCAAGAATAGTGATTTCAGAACAAAAAAAAATCATTTCCACCTACATTGCGGCAATAGTTTTCATCGTCGCAAGTATGATTGGTATTTGGAATGAATCCTATCTCGTTTCATTAGTACCTTTCGTTCTTGCGTTGTGCTTTCTATCGTTTTTTGCATTAGACAAATT
Source organism: Bacteroidales bacterium (assembly GCA_045599365.1). Lineage (GTDB taxonomy): Bacteria > Bacteroidota > Bacteroidia > Bacteroidales > UBA1715 > UBA1715. Next base: position 15,789 of record JAZRVS010000032.1, on the reverse strand, counting down.
GCTGATTCTCATAATGTTCTTTACGCCACTATCTGTAGAACTATCGGAATTTATCCCCAACACGCCTCTCAATATGAGTTTGCCAACTGAACCATTTTTGTTTTTAACAATGGTAATTTTTTTTCTAAAACTTATTAGCGAAAAAAAATTTGACAAAGAAATCCTCAAACATCCTGTTAGCATTTGTATATACATCTACTTAGGTTGGCTCTTCATCACCTCGTTATTATCCGAAATGCCGATAGTTTCTTTCAAATATTTACTAACTAGAATTTGGTTTATCGTTTGTTTTTATTTCATTGTAACGCAATTCGTTGTCGATGAAAAGAACATCATAAAATATATTTTAGCTTACGTTTTAGGATTTTCCATTGTAATCACATATACCCTAATAATTCACTCAGCATCATATTTTTCGCATGATGCATCATACCGAGTGATGCAACCTTTTTTCAAAGATCACACTTCGTATGGCGCTTCATTGGCTCTTCTAATACCAGCAATGTTTATTGTAATAAAACAATCAAGGAACAACTTTAGTTTTAGATTTTTCAACATACTTTTACTACTATTGCTTTGCACTGCATTACTATTTTCATATACACGAGCTGCTTGGCTAGGGATTTTAGCGGTATTTGCATTATGGATAGTTTTAAAACTTCGCATAAAAATAAAAACACTCATTATTACAGGTTTATGCGCTATTTTGCTCATCGCTCCATTTTATAATGACATTATGTACAAAATGTCAAAAAATACCGAAGTTTCAAGCACAGACTTCCTATCGCATCTAAAATCGGTGAGTAATACCTCATCTGACGATTCCAACACAGAACGAATAAATCGTTGGAAGAGCGCCATACGAATGTTTCAAGAACGCCCTATTTGCGGATTCGGACCAGGCACATATATGTTTCTTTATGCACCATTTCAACATTCGGAAGATAAAACCGTAATTAGCACCAATGCCGCAAATGGAGGAAACGCTCATAGCGAATATTTAGGATTATTGGCTGATGCAGGTTTATTAGGCTGTTTATCTTTTGTGGCAATTCTCATTACCGTTTTAATTATTGGATTCAATTTGTACAATCAAACACAAAACGAACGGATAAAAGAAACCGTACTGCTCTTACTACTGGGACTAATAACCTATTATCTACACGCATTTTTGAATGATTTTCTTGATATGGACAAAGTTGCATCTCTATTTTGGGGATTCATTGCAATAATTGTTTCTTACGATGTAAAAGAAAAAACAGCATCACTATAATTCTTTTACATTTCGCCACTTTTTTTAAAAGCAAAATAATTACATTTGCAAATAAAGATTTTTTGATGGAAGTAGATCTATTTATTCCGTGCTTTGTTGATCAAATTGAACCTCTAATTGGAGAAAATTTGATAAAAATATTGAAACATGTTGGTTGTAATATTCACTACGATCAAAATCAAACGTGTTGCGGACAGCCACAATTTAATAGTGGATATACAAGTCAATCCAAAGAATTGGCTCGTAAATTTTTAAAAGACTTTACTGGTTCTAATTATATTGTAAGTCCAGGTGGTTCTTGTACTGGGTTCATAAAACGACGCTACGCAGATTTGTTCGACAACGAAGAAGAAAAACTTCAAGCACAAAACCTTTCCAATAGACTATTTGACATTTGTGATTTTCTCGTAAATGTTCTAAATATTACCGATTTAGGTTCTACTTTCAACGGCAAAGTGACTGTTCATGACTCGTGTTCGGCTCTTCGTGAATACGGAATGACAACAGAGCCACGCACTCTTTTGCAAAATGTTAAAGGAATTGAAATCGTTGAAATGGAGGAAAGTACAACTTGTTGCGGTTTTGGTGGCACATTCTCAATAAAGCAAAAAGACATTTCCTCTGCTATGGTTGAACAAAAAGTTCGATATGCTTTAGATTCCGGTGCAGAATATATTACAGGAACAGAATTCTCTTGTTTAATGAATATCAACGCGTACGTTGAACGAAACAATATTCCTATAAAACCAATACATATTGTCAATATTTTAGCTAATTTTTAAGATATGTTACGAATTGGATTTGATGCAAAACGATTGTTTCACAATGGAACTGGTCTCGGCAATTATAGCCGAAGTTTAATTCGTAGCTTATATCAATATTATCCAGAAAATTCATATATCCTTTTTACACCATCTGTAACATACAAAGAAGAAAGTTATTTTTTTACCCAAAATTTTGAAGTTGTTTGTCCTAGTATTTTTACATCAAAATCAGTTTGGAGAACGCGAACTATCATCAATTCGCTTGCTGACAATGACATTGATATTTACCATGGTTTAAGTCATGAACTTCCAATTGGAATTGAAAATACAAACATAAAATCTGTTGTTACAATTCACGACTTAATTTATAAATTATTTCCTGCCGATTTTCCATTGATTGATAAAAAAATATACGATTTAAAGTGGCAAAACGCTTGTACCAATTCTAACGCAATCATTGCAACGAGCGAAGCAACAAAAAACGATATTATCAAACATTTCAATGTTAATCCTCAAAAAATTCACGTGGTTTACCAAACGTGTAGCGATATTTTTGACCAAGAATTCTCTAGTCAACAAAAAGAAACAGTTTTAAAGAATTTGAATATTCCCCCTAAGTATATGCTTTACGTTGGTGCAATTATGGATAGAAAAAATGTTCTAACCCTTGTTGAAGCCTACAACGAAATCCGTAATAAAATTGATATACCTCTCGTTATTGTTGGTAAAGGTCGAGAATACTATAAAAAATTACTCGCTTATATAGAAACTCACAATTTACAGGACAGAATTCTACTCCGTTCTAACATTGAAAATGATGTGTTGCCAATTTTGTACCAATGTGCAGAATTTTTCTTATATCCTTCAAAATATGAAGGTTTTGGCATTCCAATTTTAGAAGCTTTCAAAAGCAAAACGCCAACTATTTTAGCAAACACATCTTCTCTACCTGAAGTTGGTGGACCTGCAGGGTACTACGTTGACCCATACAAAATTGAAAGTATTTCTCAAGCAATGCTTGACTTACACGAAAATCCAAATCTTCGTTCGCACCTTGTTGATGAAGGTTTAATTCAAATGAAGAAATTCTCTTTAGAAAATTTCGCAAAAAATACAATCGAAGTTTATAACAATCTTTAAGGTAATGATATACATCTTGATAGTAATTTAGTTGCCAATTATTAGTCGTCAGATAAATCTCTTTGTGTAATCAACTTACTATTATGGGAACAAGACTGAAAACTAACTGCTGATGCCTAATTGAGAATAATTATGCGACCAACTTGTATATAGTTTTCATCTTTAATTGATTGTTCTTCTTTTGAATTCAGAACATAGCACGGCTGTCGCAATTGCAACATTAAGTGATTCAGATGTTTGGTTCACATTAAATGTTGGAATATGAATTTTTTTTGTCGCAACTTTTGCAACTTCTTCACTAATACCATTACCTTCATTTCCCATTACAAGTATTGCCTTTTGTTTTAATTCAGTTGTATATACATTTTCGCCACTCATATCAGCAATATATATTTCTTGATCTATTTGATTTGATAAAAACAAAGATAAATCAACATAAATAACCGACACTCTATAAATTGCGCCCATTGTAGCTTGAACAACCTTAGGATTATACACATCAACACATTCTTTTGAACAAATAATTTGTGATATCCCATACCAATCGGCAAGCCGAATAATTGTTCCCATATTTCCAGGATCTTGAACACCATCCAATGCCAATATCAATGAATTGTTCAACACAATATCAGAACTAATAGACTTCTTTCTTACTAAAGCCCACACATCTTGTGGATGTTGCAATAAAGAAATTTTACTTATTTCTTCGTATGTCGCCTCATAATACTCACAACGTAACGTATTGTTTGTAAGCCACTCTTTTGTCGCCACTATCGCCTCTATCTGGTAATCAGTCTGTAACAACTCTGCCACCATTTTATTACCCTCAACGATAAACAATCCCGACTCATCTCGAATTTTCTTTTTAGCAAATGTTGCAAAATACTTTATCTTATTTTTACTAATTTCCATCCTATTTTAAAATTAACGACAAATCCCCTGAAATCATTTTTAAATAACGAGTCCCTATAGAATCTTGCAATTGAGAATTTGATTGTAATTCATTCAATTCTAATATAATATCTGCTTCCGTTCTATGAAAACCTGATTCCTCAATTTCCTTTACTGTCGGGAAAAGGAATGTCGTATTTCCTACCGTTGCAATAATAGAAGTATCATTTGTCAACGGAACTGTATAACAAAGATGTTCGTAATTGTCATATTTAAACTGTAATATCAATAACGAATCCTTAATACTATATGTTCCCGATTCATCAAATGCAGCGCCAATAGGACTATTAGCAGTATAACGAAACGTATTATTGGTATCAAGACTTACTGTTACTTCTAATAAATCTGTTTTTTTTTGAAAAACAATCGGATTTTTTTTTGCGCACGAGACAAACAATAACGCCACAGCAAATAGTACTAAAATCTTCTTCATCTTAAACGAAATATGTATCTCCCAAATTTTTTGTAAATATAAACTATTATCCATTCTATTTTATAATATCATTTCTTTTATATCGTTTCTAAATTGGTTTTATGTATTTTTGTGGAATGAAACAATTTCTCTGTATATTTTTTCTTTGTGCTGCAAACATTGTTTTTGCACAAGACAAAGGTATTCTGCAGGGGAAAGTCGTTGATCAAAAAGGGAATGCCATTCCGTTTGCAACCATCTCGTGCACTGAAACAAATTCGCTTGTTATTACCAAGGAAGATGGGCATTATCAGATTGAACTTCCATTAAATCAAAAATCAACCATTTTTTTTAGTAAAATGGGTTATTTTGATCATACCACAGAAATAACACTGACGACTGAAAAGAAAACATACTCTCCCGTACTGAAAATCAACGTATTTGAAATACCCAAAGTCAAAATATCATACAACAAAGAAGCTGAAGAAAACATCACAAGTCTTTCATCGGAAAAGGCTACTGCAATAACAGGATTGTCACTTTCAGGTATAGAAGGCGGTTTAAAAACATTTGCTGGTGTAAATACAAAATCTGAACTAAGTTCCCAATATTCAGTACGTGGTGGAAGTTATGACGAGAATTTGGTTTACGTCAATGGGGTCCCAGCCTTCAAACCAACGATGGCTCGTTCCGACAAACAAGAAGGATTAAGTATTATCAATCCGTATATGGTTGACAGAGTTGATTTTTCCAGCGGTGGGTTTGACATCAACTACGGCGACAAAATGTCAAGTGTCTTAAACGTAACATACAAAGACGTTGAAGAGTTTCAAATACAGGCCGATGCAAGTTTTATGGATGTAAACATTACTGCTCAAGGTACCGATAAGTCTCAGAGATTCAGTATTCTTGCTGGTGTACGATACAAAAACACATCACTCGTACTCAAAACACTCGATGAAACGGGGGAATACAAACCTGTATTTTACGATTTTCAAAGTTTGATGAAATACAAAATCAACCCAAAACTTACACTATCGTACTGGATTTATGGAGCAAACAACACCTATTCTTTTCTACCAGACAAACGAATGACAGATTTTGGCAGTCAAACAAAATCGTACAAAATGACTATTTATTTTGAAGGAGAAGAAAAGTACACCTACCAAAATTTGGGTAACTCGCTATCTCTCAGTTATATGCCTTCACACCGAACAAAACTTGACTTTAAGGCATTGTATTATCACGCACTGGAAGATGAAAATTTTGATGTGCTAAGTCAGTACCGGTTGAGCGAAAGTTTTAACAACGGAGATAAATTAGTTGAAGATTCCTCGGCAATTTTAGCAATAGGAAGCTTCCTTGAACACGGACGAAACAAGCTCAAAACAAATAACATAACCGTTATGCACGATGGTTGCCACATATTGGGACCACTATCCATAATCTGGGGCGCATCAATTAGTTCATCGGAATATAACGCGTTGTACAACGAGTGGACATACATAGATTCCGCGAATTATGCCCATCCTTATTCCGACACAGCAATTTTGCTGAAAAACACGGCAAATTCAAAAATAACGCACAATCAAACGATTGGAGCAACCTACGCAGGAGTATCACGAAGATTTTACTTCAACAACGAGCAACAGTCAACACTCAAAATTAATGCGGGCATACGTGGTACATACGACACGTATTCTGAAAAAATTTTATTGAATCCACGTATTAGATTTTTGTTTAAACCAAACAACGCAAAAAGCAATAGAATTTCCTTTGCTTCGGGCATCTACTATCAACCTACAGAATTCAAGGAACTGGTGGATAATAGCGGAAGATTCTATACTAACATCAAACCTCAGAAATCTACACATTTTGTGTTTGGATACTCGCAAGACCTTACGCTATGGAGCAGACCTTTTTTTTGGAATACTGAACTATATGCAAAGGTTCTCCGAGATGTTATTCCCTACACCATTGACAATGTTACCATTTCATATTATCCAAATCTACGCGCCGACGGCTACATTACAGGTATAGATACGAAACTCAATGGGGAATTCGTTCCTGGTGTAGAGTCGTGGATAAACATTTCTCTTATGCGCGCACGAGAACATTTAGCCAATAAATCAACGGAAGAAATTCGCCGCGCAAACGATCAATTTCTCAATTTCAGTATGTTCTTCCAAGATTTTCTTCCTGGTAGCGAACGCTTGAAAATGAATATGACCTTTATTGCTGGCACGAATATTCCAACTGCAACACCAACAGCAACATATGAAGAATTTGATGATTATAAAATTTCATCGTACACCCGTTTGGATATTGGATTTTTGTATGTTTTTATTGATGAAAAATTACAACTATCCAAATCAAAAATAAAGAACCTTGCTTTGGGATTGGAAATTTTCAATTTGTTTGATAATGCCAACAAAATTTCATACTTCTGGATTGAAGATGTTTCCAATAAATATTTCGCTGTACCAAATTACTTAACATCTCGCAGATTAAATCTAAAATTAACTATGAAAATTTAATAGTTGAGCTTTGGCACAATATTTGGAATTTTTAAAGAAACTTACGACTATGAAAACATTACAAAGAATAGCAATTTGTGGAGCAAGCCTACTTATGGCTCTTTCATCTTTCGCACAAAACAAAGCATACAAAGCTGGCGAAGAACTCAAATATTTAGTGTATTACGGAATAGTTGATGGCGGAACTGCAACTTTATCTGTAAAAGAAATTAACGATGAAGGTAAAAATGTTTACTATGGTGAAGCCTACATAGAAACAACTGGCATCGCAAAAGTTTTTTGTCCTCTCGCTGACCGTTACAAAACTTGGTACGATAAAAATAACGGCCTACCATATAAGGCAGTACGCGATGTCCACGAAGGAGATTACTACGACTACGAACTAACAACATTTGATAGAACTCGTGATGTAGTAATCAGTTCTAAAAAAGGAGAGAAAAAAGTTCCTAAAAATATTGCCGATATTGTTTCTGCATTTTACAATGCTCGCAGTTATCAATTTGGTAATTGCCATATAGGCGATACAATTGAATTTATAACATATTTTGGCGGTGATGTATACCCTATGTATATTGTTTATAAAGGCAATACAACTATCAAAACAAAAGCAGGCAAATTCAAAGTAATGAAATTTATGCCAATATGCGAAGTCGGTCGCATTTTTGACGATGAAGATGATATGACACTCTACGTTACCAACGATGAAAATAAAATACCTATTCGAATAGAACTTGATATGCTTATTGGTTCTCTTAAATGCGATTTAATTAGTTACAAAAATGTTGCAAATCCAATAGCATTTTCAAAGTAAATATTAAGGAAATAATTTACAAGTTGGCTGTATAATCACTTGTAATCAGGTATCAGTTGACAGGTTTTAGCTTGATTTTCATAATGGTAAGTTGATTACACAAAGAGACTTCATTGGACGACTAAAATACAGCCAAGATGTATATCATTACCTATAATTAATTAGATGAAAAAAAAGACGCACATAGCGTCTTTTTTTATTTACATTGTTCCATATACGATTGTAAAATAATCGTTGCACTAATACTATCAACAACTTCTTTATTTTGTCGATCTTTCTTTTTCATACCACCAGCAATCATGGTTTGATGTGCAATTGTTGATGTGAATCGCTCATCTATTTCTGTTATCGGCATAGTTGGAAATTGCTTTTTAAATTGCTTTTCAAATGCTTTTACATATTGAGCATTTTGCGATGGTTCATTTCGCAATGTTGTTGGCATTCCAATAACGACCTGCTCAACCGTTTCTTTTGAAAAATATTCTGTTAAAAATTGTAGTAAATCACAAGAACGAACAGTTGTCAATGAGGTCGCTATAATTTGTAACGGATCGGTTACCGCAATTCCCGTACGTTTTGTACCATAATCAATTGCTAAAATTCTTCCCATCTATTTTTATTTCTTTAAATAACTTTGAATATGACTTGCTACCCTACGAGCAGCTCCTTCATTTCCCAAACGATTACGCAATTCATCATAATTATCCAAAATATCTTGTCTAAATTTCTCATCAAATAGAATTGAATCCAAAGCTTGTGCAAGATTTTTTGATGTCATATCACTTTGCAACAACTCAGGAACAATTTGATGCTCCATAATCAAATTAGGCAATCCTAAATTTTCAAGTTTTACAAATAATTTTCCAAGATAAAATGTCAACGGACTTGTTTGATACACAATAATTTCTGGCACATTCAAAATCGCCGTTTCCAAAGTAGCAGATCCAGACACAACAATTGCAGCATCTGATTTTTTTAACAATTCATACGTTTGATCAAAAATGACAGAAATATTTTTTGCCGTAATATATTTATTATAAAATGCTGCCGCAAACCTTGACATTCCAGCCACAACAAACTGATAATCTGTATATTTTTCAGAAATTGATTGCATCGTTTTTAAATTTTCTCGTATTTCATATTCTCGACTTCCAGGAAGAACGGCAATCAATTTTTTATTTGGCAGATTATTTGCGATTTTGAATGACTCCAAAGAATGCTTCTCCTTAAATTGTGCTATTGAATCCAATAAAGGATGTCCGACAAAATCAACATGATAATTATGTCGCGTTTCGTAAAATTTCTTTACAAAAGGTAATTCAACAAACATGTGGTCAACATTTTTCTTAATCGTCTTTACACGATTTTCTTTCCACGCCCACACAGTTGGCGAAATATAGAAAAATGTTGGTATTCCCAATTGTTTTGCAAATGGAGCAATTTTCAAATTGAAACCAGGAAAATCAATAAAAATAATAGCATCTGGTTGATGAGCTGCAATATCCTCTTTGCAAAATTTGATATTATTAAGAATCAATCGAGCGTGTTTTACCACCTCAACAATTCCCATATAATCGTATGTTCTATAATGTTTTACAAGTTCTGTTTCTGCAGCTTGCGACATTAAATCTCCTCCCCAAATACGAAAAGTTGCATTTGCATCAGCAATTCGTAGTTCTTTTATAAGATTTGCCCCATGTAAGTCTCCAGAAGCCTCGCCAGCAATCAAATAGTAATTCATTATAAATCAAGTATTAATAGTAATATTGTATATAACATTGTAGGGAAAACAACTCCCTTTGCTGCCTTATCGTAATGTAGGAAATAAAAAAAAGCAAAGACAATTGCAATTGGCAATACACACCAAATAAAGACATCTGTTCTAAAGCCCCAAACACCTAATTTTTCAATAAATTCAAAAAAAGAATTTGTTCTATTGAACCATTTGTACACGCCATACAAAGCAATAGGAGGAATAATTGTTCCTAACGACAAACCAAACCAAAAATTATCAAATTTCTTTGGCTTTTCATATTCTAATGGCACCTGTTGATTTTCTGGTATCATATATTAACAATTTAATTGTTGTAATTTCAATATTGATTGTTCATCTGTTGTTTCAACCTTAATTGGAACAATTGCCACAAAACCATGAGCAAGATTCCACTCGTCATTTTGTTCATTTTTCGGTTCTTCGTTGTGATACTCACCTGTGAGCCAATAACAAGTACTATTACGAGGATCCTTTTCTGAAACGAAACGCTCTATCCAAAGTCCTTTAGTTTGACGACAAACGCGCATCCCGAGAATTTTTGTATTTGGTTTAGGAAAATTAACATTTAAAAATACATGTTCATCAAGTTGCTTCGTTAAAACATAATCAACAATAGAACGAATATAAATCTTATACGAATTAAAATTGATTTTTTCTGAAAAATCTAAACTTGAAAATGCTATTGATGGTATTCGATTTATTGCACCCTCGCGAGCACAAGCAACTGTACCAGAATAAATTGTACTATTTGCGCTATTAGGTCCATGATTGATACCAGAAACAAGCAAATCAACCTTCTTTCCATGTAATAATTGATCCAAGGCAAATTTCACGCAATCAACAGGAGTTCCATTCACACTATAAATGTGTAATGACGACTCATTTTTCAAACATTTCGCACGCAAAGGGACTTGAAATGTAATCGCATGTGCCATACCCGATTGATGAAATTGAGGCGCAACAACGTACACATCGCCATATTGTTGCATTTCTTGCGTCAAAAATTGAATACCTTGAGCATCGACGCCATCATCATTTGTAATTAGTATTGTTCTATTTTCATTCATGTTGCTAAGATACAAAAATTGCTATTCATTAGGTATCAAAAGAGAACTATCACCATAACTCAAAAATCTATAATCGTTTTCAAGCGCGTGATTATATATTTTTTTCCAATTTTCACCAACAAATGCACTAATCAATAATAATAATGTACTCTGGGGTTGATGAAAATTTGTAAACATAGACTTCACAATCCTAAACAAATACGAAGGAGTTATCATTATTTGAGTATAATACTGAATTTCTTGCAAATTATTTCTTTGCATATATGCAAGAACGGAGTCTAACGCATCAACTGCCGAAATATTTTGTGGTAAATCGTAAGCCTCCCATTGTGCAAGACGAGTGATATCTACATTGGAATTTACCTTCAATTTTACACCGAGCCAATACAATGACTCCAATGTACGAACTGATGTCGTACCCACAGCTGTAATACAAGGGAAATGATTCTTAATATTTTCTATCAAAGATTTCTTAACTATACACAATTCTTGATGCATTACGTGTTCTTGGAAATTTTCAACTTTCACTGGTTTAAAAGTTCCTGCACCGACGTGTAAAGTAACTTTGTCAATATCAACATTTTTTGAAGAAAAATTATCTAATATTTTAGGCGTAAAATGCAATCCTGCTGTTGGTGCCGCAACCGAGCCATTAAATTCGGCATACACCGTTTGATAGCGTTCATTATCACTTTCGTCACTATCTCTATTCAAATATGGAGGTATTGGTATTTTCCCTATCAGTTCCAAAATTTCACTAAAAGAGTGCGAACTATCCCATTTAAAACAAACGACAAAGCCATCTTCTGTTGCTTCAGCCTTTGTTGCAGAAAAATGAATATCTTCATCTGCTTTTATTGTAGACTCCAATGGCTCATTTTTCCACTTTTTCGCATTTCCAACAACACATTTCCAAGAACATTCACCCACCTGAGCAAAAGACTGTTCATAATTTCGAGGCGAGAATGGCTCCAAACAAAGTATTTCAATATGAGCGCCCGTTGCTTTTTGCATTAAAATACGAGCATGTATCACACGGGTATTATTAAAAATCACTAATGAATGCTGTGGCAAATAATTGACACAATTTTTGAATGTCTCATCTACTATTTCTCCATCTCGAAACACCAAAAGTTTTGACGCATCTCGATTTTCAAGTGGATGTTTTGCTATTTTTTCATCTGGCAAAACATAGGAATAATTTGCAATTTTTGTTGAGGAATCGTTAGTTGACATTTTATTCTTCCATTTCTGCAAAAATACGTACTTTTGATTTCAAAAAAAATAGGATATGAAATTTCAAGTTGGTGATATCGTTCGATATTTAAATGCTGTTGGTGGAGGGACCATCATAAAAATTATTAATTCCAATATAGTGGAGATAACTGACGAATTTGGATTCAATATGCCAGTCCGTTCCGAAGAATTGATTTTAATTGAACGACCAGCAGAAGAACAAACAAACAAAAACAGTAACAATCTTCAAGAAATAGAACAACAAACGCCTATAGAAGAAATTGAAGGCAATGACAATCCACATCTATTTATTGCCTTTGTACGCAACCAATATGAGACAAAAAAATTTGATACATATATAATAAATGACTCAAACTTCAGCATATTATTTGTACTTTCACAAATAGAAGACACCTCCCTTTCCAGAATTGCAACAGGAAATTTAGATGCCAACACTAAAGAATTCATTTGTAGTATTTCAATAGATGAAATAGAGAAATATGACACGTTACATTTTTCGGCAATATGCTACAAAATGAAAAAATATACCAAACAAAAAAATATAGATTGTATAATACACACTCACTCGGTAAAATTTTACAAACCAGGTGTTTTCGTTGTAAATGATTTTTTTGACGAAGATGCGTACGTAATAGATTTTTACAATGCAGCAGAACTCAATCACAAAGAAGAAGAAATAAAACTAAGAAACTTACAAATAAATGAAATCAAAAAAATAGTAGATCAAAAAGACAACATAACCAACAACCAACCAATTTCCAAACCAGAAAAAACAAAAGAAGTTGATCTACATATTCACGAACTAGTAGATGACACAACAGGTATGTTACCCTCTCAAATGCTTGACTTACAACTAAAGACCTTTGAAAAAAAACTATCAGAAGCAATACAAGAACAATGCGAGAAAATAGTCTTTATACATGGTGTTGGTAACGGAATATTAAAAGCAAAAATTAGAGGTCGTTTAGATCGAGATTACCCACAGTTTTTCTACCAAGACGCTGATTATCAAAAATACAAAGTTGGAGCTACATTAGTTTATCTACATAAGATTTACAAATAATGTCCTTTTTGCAATAAATTTTTCAAATTCCTTTTGAAAGAGAAAATCTTTTAATAAATTTGTCCAATAATTCGTGGAGTGTAAAAAACAAATCGAAGTATAAATTATTTAATGTTTAACTAAAAAAAATATTCATGAAAAAAATTTTCAAACTAAAAAAATGCTTAGTCGTTTTTTTAATTACGTTTTTTTCTGTAGGGTATGCTGGTGCACAAATAAACGTATCAGGTAAGTTAACAGACCAAAAAGGGGCTCCTCTTATTGCGGCATCTGTAGCTGAACTTGGGACCACCAATGGTACATTTACAGAACTAGACGGTTCGTGGACATTATCAGTAAAAAGTGCTGATGCAGTCCTTGAGTTTTCTTATGTTGGGTTTGCAACTCAAACAATGAAAGTCGGAGCAAAACGTACTTTCAATGTTTCATTAAAACCAGATGCAGTCCAAGTAGAAACAGTTGTAAAAATTGGTTATGCCAGTGTTAAAGTAGAAGATGCTACTGGTTCTAACACTGTATTGGGTGGTGATGAAATTTCAAAAGCGCCAGTACTTGCAGTTGACCAAGCATTACAAGGAAAGGCTGCTGGTGTAAGCGTAACATCAAACTCTGGTACTCCTGGTGCAGGTATGGATATCGTTATCCGTGGTCGTGGTACAACTGGTGATGCTCGTCCTCTATATGTTGTTGATGGTGTACCTCAAGGCTATGAATATCGTGGTGATCCAGGAAACATTGAATCATTAACAATTTTGAAAGATGCGTCTTCGTGTGCAATCTATGGTGCACGTGGTGCCAATGGTGTTGTGCTTATCACAACAAAAGGTGGTAACTCGGCAGCAGACTACGATTATGTAAACATCAATTTTGATGGATATCGTGGTATTCAACAAGCATGGAAACAAATGGACGTATTGACAGGAGATGAATACGCAGAATACATCACACCAGGAAAAGCTAACTCAGTAGAGAATGGTTATGGTGGAGCTAACACAAATTGGCAAGATGAAGTATTCCAAACAGCAACTATAGAAAAATATAGACTTTCTGCTGAAGGTGGATCTGCAAAAAGTTCTTGGACAATCAACGCTGGTTATCAAAACCAAGATGGTATCGTAAAAACCACAAATTACGAACGATATGATTTCGGTTTAAAATCAATGTATGCGGTGAACAAGCGCTTGGATATTGGTGCAAATTTGGGTTATAGCCAACACTCTCAAGATTTGGTTTACGAAGGTCCTGTTTATCAATCAGTACTTGGTATGGCATTGATTTTTGATCCAACAATTCCTGCTGACGCAGAAGGAAAAGATCGTTCTGCAAGTAGTGCATCTGGTCAGTCGTATGGTAACCCATTGGTAGAGTTACAATACAAAGATGACCAAAGAACTGGATACGGTATTGGTGGCGGTGCATGGATGAACTACAAATTAGATTTCTTATTAGATGGTTTGGAATTTAAATCACAATTCAACTATGGAAAATGGGGAACAGAAGAAAAAGTTTACCAACCTGAATTTGATGTGTCTCCAACACAAAACAACAAACCTTCATACATTGAAAACACTGTGCAAGGTGGCTATAACTGGAGTGTATCAAATACTTTCACCTATACATTCAACATCTATGATAAAATAGATACAAATAAAGTTAACCATGGTTTCCGTTTCTTGTTAGGTCATGAAGCAATTTACGACACACAAGATGCATATATGACACGTGTAGAAAATGTTGGTGAAGAAGATTTTCAACACTATGTAATTTCTGGAGAAAGTGCAGCAAAAGGTGTTTGGGCAGAATCATGGCAAGCACCATCAGAACACTCTATGTTGTCATACATAGGACGTATGGAATATTCTTTCAAGGATAGATATTTGATGAACTTTACCCTTCGTCGAGATGGTTCTTCTCGCTTTGGTTCTGAAAAGAAATTTGGTTATTTCCCATCAATTGGTTTGGCATGGAAAATAAACAAAGAAAGCTTCTTCCAACGAAGCGAATTCTTAAAGAAAAACATCAACTTATTCAAACTTCGTGGAGGTTGGGGTAAAATTGGTAATGAAAATATTGCCAACTACTTATATGTATCAAGTATGACTCAAGATTCAAAATCTGGGTATAATTTTGGTGGAACATCAGTACCAGGTGTTGTATCTGCTGGTGTTGCAAACACAGAACTTCACTGGGAGGAAGCAACAAGTTGGGATTTAGGTACAGATATTAGTTTCTGGAAGAACAAATTGATGTTCAACTTTGACTATTTCGTAAAGAATAACATTGATAACCTTGTTCAAATAGCAGTTCCTGCTGTTGTAGGTTGCGATAGTGAAGGTGCTAGTGAAAATCCAACAGTAAATGCAGGTAAAATATTGAATAGAGGTTACGAACTTAGTTTGGTATATCGAAACAATATGAAGTTCCGCGAAGATTCAAAATACACATTTAACTATAGTATTGGAGCAAATATGTCTCATAACTATAATGAAGTTAAAGAATTAGGTGGTTCAACATTGTATGGAGGTAATGTTGGTTACTCATCGGGTGTGTATTCTTGTAGAACATTAGAAGGATATCCAATAGCATCATTCTGGGGATACAATATTGAAGGTGTATTCACTAGTTATGATGAAATCAATAAGTCTGCACAACCAACAGCCAAGTTAGGTGATTTCAAAATCAAAGATATTGACGGTGATAACCAAATCACGACAAATGATATTGTTTGTATTGGAAATCC
>JAZRVS010000031.1:0-1426 GCA_045599365.1 Bacteroidales bacterium | reverse complement strand
TGCGATAACCAAAGGTTCATCATCGAATGGATATGTCGGGTATTATGCACTCAACGTTTATACAGATGATACACCAAGCAAACAAGTTACAGACGAAAACGGATTTGTAATATATGACGGCAATATTCTTGTAGGTTATGTAGGAAATGCAACCGACGTTATAATTCCGAATACAATAAAAACCATATATGAATATGCTTTCTATGAATGCAGTGGTTTGAAAAGCGTGACGATAGGCAACAGTGTGACAAGCATAGGTGAAAGAGCATTCCAGGAATGCAGTGGTTTGACAAGCATAACAATCCCAGACAGTGTGACAAGCATAGGTGGTTATGCTTTCTATAGTTGCAGTGGTTTGACAGCAGTTCATATCACAGACCTTGCCGCATGGTGCAATATATCGTTTGGAAATAGTTCTGCAAATCCGTTGTATTATGCAAAGAAGTTGTATCTCAACGGCACAATGGTAACTAATTTGGTAATTCCAGATACGGTGACCAAAATCAACAGTTATGCTTTCTATAATTGCAGTGGTTTGACCAGCGTGACGATACCAAACAGCGTGACAAGTATAGGTTCATCTGCCTTCTCTGGATGCAGTTCACTTGAAAGCATAACGTTGCCGTTTGTAGGTGCAAAAGCAGGCGTGACGAGCAGTGACACCTATCAATATCCGTTCGGTTATATATTTGGAACAAGTTCATATACGGGTGGAACGGCAGCTAGACAATATTATTATGATTCATCCACAAGCAGCACTACAAGTTCAGCCTATTATATTCCGACGTCACTTAAGAGTGTGACGATAACAGGTGGGAATATATTGTATGGTGCGTTCTATGATTGCAGTGGATTGACAAGCGTGACGATAGGCAACAGTGTGACAAGCATAGGTGGAAGTGCCTTCGATGGATGCAGTGGATTGACAAGCATAACAATCCCCGACAGTGTGAAAAGCATAGGTGAATGGGCCTTCTATGGATGCAGTGGTTTGACGACAGTAAATTGGAATGCAATCAACTGCACGTCGGCAAGTTCTTCAAGTTATCCTATATTCAACGGATGCACAAAACTTGCAACAGTCAATATAGGCAACAGCGTCAAGACAATTCCGAGTTATGCCTTCCGTGGATGCAGTGGATTGACAAGCGTGACGATAGGCAACAGTGTGACAAGCATAGGTTCATATGCCTTTGAAGATTGCAGTGGATTGACAAGCGTGACGATAGGCAACAGTGTGACAAGCATAGGTAATTATGCCTTCGTATATTGTTATAAACTTGTTGAAGTATGGAATAAATCGTCTCTTGCGATAACCAAAGGTTCATCATCGAATGGATATGTCGGGTATTATGCACTCAACGTTTATACAGATGATACACCAAGCAAACAAGTTACAGACGAAAACGGATTTGTAATATATGAC
>JAZRVS010000030.1:0-34988 GCA_045599365.1 Bacteroidales bacterium | reverse complement strand
TCCTATTGGTAGAAGAAATTACACATACGATTTTATATTCTCGTAGGGAATAACATTTAGCTATGTTAATTCCTAACGGAATTTATGTTGGAAAGGGAACTGTTATTCTACCCAAAGCAATTCCTTATCGGGAATGGCTTGAGAATATTTGTAGTTAAAAATGCCGTAGGCATTTCCTATTGGTAGAAGAAATTACACATACGATTTTATATTCTCGTAGGGAATAACATTTAGCTATGTTAATTCCTAACGGAATTTATGTTGGAAAGGGAACTGTTATTCTACCCAAAGCAATTCCCTAACAGGAATGGCTTGAGAATATTTGTAGGTAAAAATGCCGTAGGCATTTCCTATTGGTAGAAGAAATCACACATACGATTTTATATTCCCGTAGGGAATAACATTATTTTGATAATAAATTTCGAGAGATTGTTTCATCGAATGATGATTAAGTCTAAATATTGAATCTCTCTATGAAAAAAATCACCAGATTATTGTAATTTTGCAATGAAAAGGAATCAATATGCTTACTATAAAAAATTTACACGCTTCTGTTGACGGAAAAGAGATTTTGAAAGGAATCAATTTAACCGTAAATCCTGGTGAAATACATGCAATTATGGGACCGAATGGTTCGGGCAAAAGCACTCTTTCAAGCGTCCTTGCTGGTCGTGATATTTATACGGTAACTGAAGGCGAAGTTACGTTTAATGGTAAAGATTTGTTGCAACTTTCGGCTGACCAACGTGCGTGCGAAGGTTTGTTCTTGGCGTTTCAGTACCCTGTTGAAATTCCTGGAATTACAATGACAAACTTTATGAAGGCTGCCATAGAAGCAAAATGTAAATATCTTGGCATTGAGCCGCCTTCTCCAACAGAGTTTTTGAAGTTGATGAAAAAGAATAGCGAGCTTGTCGGTTTACCAAACAAACTTTCTGGCCGTTCGGTTAATGAAGGTTTTTCTGGTGGCGAAAAAAAGAAAAACGACATTTTCCAAATGGCTATGCTTGACCCAAAACTTGCAATTCTTGATGAAACTGATAGTGGTCTCGATATTGATGCGCTTCGTATTGTGAGTGAAGGCGTTAACAAACTAAAAACTCCTGACAATGCGTATATTGTCATTACTCACTATCAACGCTTACTTGATTATATAGTACCTGATGTTGTTCATATCTTGTATGATGGGAAAATCATTAAAACTGGCGATAAATCGTTGGCTCTTGAATTAGAAGAAAAAGGTTACGAGTGGATTACAAAAAATAGCGACCAATGGGAAAAGTAATTCCACACTATAATGAACTTGCTCAAGCGCATTATGGACAATCTATTGATTTTGATGCGTTATATGTGTGTGAAAATCAAAAGATTAATGGCGGAGACTCCAATATTCTCAACCTTTCTGGAGAGAGAACAGTTGGCGTTTGTTTTGCCGATAAGGTTGAGTACACGTATGTGATACATATCGATAAAAACTCAACAATAAAATTATTCTTCTTTTTTGAAGAAAATACTCATAGCGAACTCCATCTTACGTGTGCTGAAAATGCTTCTTGTGAGCATTTTGTGGCGCAAATGAATGGTGCTTCTCAAATAATACAAGTTACTCAATCATTGAGTTCAACGTATGATGGGAAATTTTTCCAACTTGAAGGAGATAAAAATGCTATAAAATTGAATGTCTCAAAAGATGGAGAAAATGCAAATACCGATTTGTCTGGTGTGTTTTTCCCATCAAAAGATGAGGTTTATTCAATAATTACAAAAGTTAGCCACAAAAAGCCAAATTGCGAGACGAATGAATTGTTTCGTGGCATTGCCGATAGAAAGGGTAGTGGAACTTTTTCTGGATTGATTTATGTGGCAAAAGATGCACAAAAAACGGCTGCAAAACAGCAAAATAGAAATATCGTTTTAACCAAAGATGCGCATATTCATAGCGAGCCACAATTAGAAATTTATGCCGATGATGTTGTTTGTAATCATGGTAGTAGCACAGGACAAATAGACGAAGAATCGCTCTGGTATATGCAAGCTCGTGGAATTGATAAAACAACAGCATTGAAATTATTGGTTTCTGGCTTTGCAAACGATGTTTTGCAGAAAATTTCAGATGATTCCGTGCGTGATTTCTTTGCCGAGAAAATTAAAGCAAAACTTGCTCAATAGACACTTCCTTATAGTGTCTGTTTGATTTTTTTTGTCAACGATGATGCAAAAATAAAGTCATTCAATTCTTGGTTGTCTGTTTTCCAAATGTCGTCTTTGTTGCCTTCCCACCAACTTTCTCCTTTGTAGATAAACACAATCTTGTCGGCAATTTCCATCACCGAATTCATATCGTGCGTGTTTACAATGGCGGTAATGTTGTATTCTTGTACAATGCCGTGAATCAAATTGTCAATCACGATTGATGTGATTGGGTCAAGTCCAGAGTTTGGTTCATCGCACAACAAATATTTGGGATTCAATGCAATAGCTCGTGCAATTGCAACACGTTTTTGCATACCACCACTAATTTCCGATGGATACAAATTGTTCTTATTGATAACTTCTACGCGTTTAAGACAGAAATTTGCTCTATCACGACATTCTTCTTCGCTCATATTTGAGAACATTCGAAGAGGAAACATCACATTGTCTTCCAATGTTTCAGAATCAAACAATGCTCCACTTTGAAACACCATTCCAATTTCTTTGCGAATTTCTTTACGTTGTTTGTCATTCATCTCAGTGTAGTTTCGTCCGTGGAATAGAATTCTTCCTTCGTCAATTTCGTGCAATCCAACTATAGATTTCATCAAAACTGTCTTTCCAGAACCACTTCGACCAATAATGCAATTGACTTTCCCTTCCTCAAAAACTGTAGAAACATTTTTGAGAACTTGCACATCACGAAACGATTTTGAAACATTTTGAACTTCTATCATAACTATAACATTGTGGTGAGCAAAAGGTTAAAAACCAAAACAACAACACTACTTTTCACAACAGCTTGCGTACTTGCTTGACCAACTTCTAATGATCCACCTTGTGCGTAGTAACCGTAATATGCAGAAATAGAGGTTATTAAGATTCCGAATAGAAACATTTTTATGTTCGTATAAACAATGTAAAATGGTTGGAAAAGATAGGTCAATCCAATAACAAATTGATTGGAAGGCACCATTCCCGTTACATCTCCAACTATCCAACCTCCACCAATACCTAAAATGATACTTATACAGCAAAGGACGGGAAATGTAATTGCTCCAGCTGTAACTTTAGGTAAAATGAGATAATTGGCGGAGTTAATACCCATAATATCAAGTGCATCAATCTGTTGTGTTATTCTCATTGTGCCAATTTCTGATGCGATGCTTGACCCAACTTTTCCTGCAAGAATAAGTGCAACTACCGAAGATGAAAATTCCAAAATAATAGCATCGCGTGTTCCCAAACCAACTAAATATTGTGGCAAAATTGGATTTTCAAGATTTATGGCCAATTGTAGTGCCATAACTCCACCCATGAAAAACGAGATTATTGCAACAATTCCAATAGAATTATACCCAACTTTAATGATTTCATTACCAACATTTCGCCAAAACATTTTGCTTTGGTCTGGACGTCCAATCGCTTTCTTCATAAGAAGAATATATTGCCCTATGTGATAAAAAAGATTCATTTTGTTGGTAAAGGTAGTAAATTAGAGAACAATAAACAAGAAGACAAAACTGGTTGTTTCACTAAACAATTCCTTCTTTAAGTAAATCGTGTAGGTGTATCATACCTAAATATCTATTCCCGTCTGTTACAACAAGTTGAGTAATGCTATTTTTCTCCATTTGCTCAAATGCCTTCACTGCCAATTCATTACGACTGATTGTTTTTGGATTTTTTGTCATAATATCAATAGCTTTTGCCTCGTTGATATCTGTATTCTTTTCCAACATTCTTCGTAAGTCGCCATCGGTAATAATTCCTAACAATTCATCATTTTCGGTTACCACGGCTGTAGCACCAAGTCGTTTCGATGAAATTTCTATAATTACTTCCGATATTGATTGATTTGCTGATACACGAGGAGCATTTTCTTCAATAAAAATATCATCAACTCGCATATACATTCTCTTCCCTAATGCGCCTCCAGGATGATATTTTGCAAAATCTTGCGGACTGAATTTTCGTTGCTCCAACAAACACATTGCCAATGTGTCTCCAAAAACAAGCTGTGCTGTTGTACTATTGGTTGGCGCCAGATTGTTTATATCTGCTTCTCGCTCTACATGTGCGTATAAAACATAATCGGCATGTTCTGCTAAATATGATTTTCGTTCCGAAACCATTGCAATCAATTTGTTCCCTCCTCGTTTCAGCAATGGAATCAACACTTTTATTTCGGGAGTGTTACCACTTTTGGAAATACACAACACAATGTCGTCTTTTTGTATCATTCCTAAATCTCCGTGAATAGCTTCTGCTGCGTGCATAAAGATTGATGGCGTTCCCGTAGAATTCATTGTCGCAACAATTTTTTGTGCTATAAGTGCACTTTTCCCAATTCCCGTTATTATTAATCGACCTTTCGTTTCTAAAATTTTACGTACAACTACGGCAAAATTTTCGTCTAAATATTCTGATAACTTGTTGATAGACAGCGATTCTTCGGATATAATTCGCTTCGCATTTTCTATGATTGTATTGTTGTCGTTCACGTTTGAAAATTTTTTTTTGCAGATATAAATAAAATTAGTAATTTCACTATGCAAATTTATCCAATATTCTCGTTAGTTGGACACAAATTTTTCGGGAATATTTCAATTTGAAAACAAATACGTATGGCAAAAATTGACGAAAAAGAGTTATTGCGTTGTTTGAAAGAAAAATTTGGTTTCGACTCTTTCAAAGGGAATCAAAAGGAAGTTATCAGTAGTTTAATGGATGGTAACGATACGTTTGTGTTGATGCCTACTGGCGGAGGAAAGTCGTTGTGCTATCAACTTCCTGCTATGTTGCTTGAGGGAACTGCTATAGTCATTTCTCCGCTTATTGCTCTGATGAAAAATCAGGTAGATGCAATGCGTGGTTTTAGTATTGACAATAGAATTGCTCACTTTTTGAATTCGTCGTTAAGTCGTGCGGAAGTTACGAAGGTGAAAGAAGATGTGAAAAATGGCGTAACTAAATTGTTGTATGTTGCTCCTGAATCTCTTACTAAAGAAGATAATATTGAATACTTCAAATCTATAAAAATTTCTTTTTTTGCAATTGACGAAGCTCACTGTATTTCTGAATGGGGACACGATTTTCGTCCTGAATATAGAAATATTAAACCAACAGTTGAATTGATTGGTCGCGCTCCTATAATTGCTTTGACGGCAACTGCAACTCCAAAAGTTCAAAGTGATATTCAAAAAACACTTGGAATGCTTGATGCAAAAGTGTTTAAATCTTCTTTTCGTCGAGAAAATTTGTATTACGAAATTCGTCCGCAAGTTGATACTACAAAACAAATAATTAAATTTATTCACGACAATCCTGGGAAATCGGGTATCATCTACTGCTTGAGTAGAAAAAAAGTTGAAGAACTTGCTAATACGTTGGTTGTCAATGGTATAAAT
Organism: Bacteroidales bacterium; assembly: GCA_045599365.1. Taxonomy (GTDB): domain Bacteria; phylum Bacteroidota; class Bacteroidia; order Bacteroidales; family UBA1715; genus UBA1715. Next base: position 29,385 of record JAZRVS010000030.1, on the reverse strand, counting down.
GCTCTTCCATATCACGCTGGTTTGGATGCGAAAACTCGTTCCGAAAATCAAGATAAATTCTTGATGGAAGAGGTCAATATTATTGTCGCTACCATAGCTTTTGGAATGGGAATTGACAAACCTGATGTCCGCTTTGTTATTCATTATAATATTCCAAAATCTTTGGAAGGGTATTATCAGGAAACTGGTCGTGCGGGTCGTGATGGAGGAGAAGGGAAGTGTATTGCCTTTTATAGTTATAAGGATATTGTTCGCCTTGAGAAATTTATGGAGGGGAAACCCGTTGCAGAACAGGAAATTGGGAAACAACTCCTTCTTGAAACTTCTTCGTATGCTGAAACAAGTACGTGTCGCGTTCGTGTCCTTTTAAAATATTTCGGAGAGGAAATGAATGAAGATTGTGGCAATTGCGATAATTGTTTACATCCTAAGCCACAAATTGAGGCAAAAGAAGATGCTGCTTTAGTCCTTGAGACTATAAAAGTTGTGAAGGAACGATTCAAAATTGGACATATTGTAGAAATTTTAGTCGGAAAAAATTCTTCGGAAATAAAAACATATAAACATAACGAACTCGAAGAATTTGGTTTAGGAAAAGACCACGATGAAAAATATTGGAATGCAATTATTCGCCAGTTGTTGATGCGTCATTTGGTTGACAAAGAGATAGAAAATTATGGTTTGTTGAAGGTTACACGATTGGGAAATGAATTTTTGCAACACCCATATTCGTTTATGGTAACTGAAGATCACGATTACGAACAGTCCGATGGTGAACAATCTGCTCCGTCGGCTGGTGCAGCTTTGGATGAACAGTTAGTTGCAATTTTGATGGATTTACGTAAGAGAGAAGCAAAAAAGGCTGGCGTTCCTCCATACGTTATATTCCAAGAAGTTTCTATCAACGAAATGGCAACGCAGTATCCAATTACTATGACAGAATTGACTCGCATTTCTGGTGTTGGTGAGGGTAAAGCAAAAAAATATGGGGAACCGTTCCTCAATGTGATTGCAAAATATGTTGAAGAAAATGAAATTGAACGCCCATTTGACGATATTATCGTGAAGTCTGTCGGAACTAAATCAGAAACGAAGAAACAAATAATTGCCAATATTGAAAAACATTTGTCGCTTGATATCTGTGCCGACGCTTTGGGTTACACAATGACGGAATTACTTATTGAAATTGAAAAAATCGTAAATTCTGGGTTCTCTTTCGTAAATAAAACCGATGGTAAATGTATGATTGACTACTACATCAAAGATGTGTTGGAAGATGAAGAAATAGAAGAGTTGTACGACTATTTTTGTAATGAGGACTCTGAATCAATTCAATCTGCCTTCGATGAATGGTGTGCCGATGGTACGTACGAAGAAGATGAGGTTCGTTTGGTTCGTATCAAATTCTTATCAGAACAAGCAAATTAGTAATCAGATGTTAGGTTTTAGTTTGATTTCCATAATGGTAAATGATTATTCAAAGAGATTCTTCTAATAACAGGCAACTGATAACTGACAATTCCCTATCTGTTATTTCCCCATCGAAACCCTTTGCTTTCCAAGCCAATCAAATCAATAATTCGATTGATTACTGTGTCACATGTTTCGTGTATATCTTGTGGTTTGGAATAAAATGAGGGACTTGCAGGGCAAATAATCCCTCCAGCAAGTGTGATTAATTCCATGTTTTTTATATGAATCAAATTGTATGGCGTTTCTCGTAATGCAAGGACGAGTTTTTTTCGCTCTTTGAGCATAACGTCTGCTGCTCGTGAAATAAGATTTTCAGCAGTTCCGTGTGCTATTCTTCCCATTGTGCCTGCACTACATGGGCAAATAATCATTGCATCGTATTTTGCTGAACCTGATGCTATTGGTGCAAAAAAATCATTATTTGCAAATTCTTGAAAATCATAAATATTTGGCTCCGATTGTAATTCGTGTTGCCAAACTTGTTTTGCTGTTTCAGAAAATACTACACAAACTTCTTCTATTTGCTGTTGTAACTCGTGGAGTTTGTCAAATAGTTGTTGTGCGTAAATTGAACCCGAAGCCCCCGTTATGGCAACGATGATTTTCATTGTTGGAGTATTATGATTGTAGCGATGAGAGGTATGTTCCATCGCTACTATAAAACAAGTTATTTCTTCGCAATTGCCTTTTCGTAACGAGCATTCATCACTTTAAGAATGTCGTTCGTAATGTTTAATTCTTCTTCGGCGTACAACACGCTACTTTGGTAAGCGTTGTTCAAAATGATTTTGTATTTGCCGTCGGCGTTGTAGAATTTGATGCACGCATAAACACTATCAATTAGTTGGTCAAGCATTTTTTGCTCTTTTTGTGCAAGCTCTTGTTGCTTTTTCTGTTGTTCAGCATACAATTGTTGTTGACGATTTGTCAATTCAGCTTCTTTTGCTTGAGCGTCTGCTGTCGTAATAATTCTTTTTTCAACTTGATACTGAAAATCTTCTACATCTTTTTGGAATTGTTCTGCCTTCTTTTGTAATTTATTTTCTTCGTTGGTTACCATGTTTTGGTATTGTTTTTCCAATTTTTTGTAGTACGCATAATTGTGCATTACAGAATCAACAGCCACGTATGCTATTGGAAATTCTGCTTCTATCATTTCTTCTTCGGCAAAAATGGCATCTAATGCGGTGTCAACTTCAGTTTTTGGAGCTTCAACCACTTGTTCTGTATTCGGTTTTTTTACGTACAATACAAACAAGATAATAATTGCAATTGCAAAAATAATGTTCACGATTAAGTTCCCGTTTCTCATAATTTTATGTTAAATGTTTGTAAATCAAAGAGTTTTTCCTTTTAAAAAGTTTATCTATGTGCAAAGATAAATGTTTCAGTCAAAAAGGTAACAAAAAACGAATATATTTGTAGTCAACAATAGATATGTTATAGGTTAAAGTAGAGTGGAATGAAAAAAATAGGTTGTGTTTTTATCTGTTTTTGTGGATGTTTAGTATCGTTGTTTGCTCAAAATCAGCAGATTCCATTGGACAAACAGATTCGTTATGGGCAATTAGATAATGGACTTACATATTATATTCGTCATAATGAGCAGCCGAAGAATTGTGCTGAATTTCATATAGCGCAAAATGTTGGTGCTGTTTTGGAGGAAGATGACCAAAATGGGTTGGCTCATTTCCTTGAGCACATGGCTTTTAACGGGACAAAACATTTCCCAGAAAAAGGAATTATTACCTATTTTGAATCGCAAGGTGTTGCTTTCGGGAAGGATATAAATGCATATACGTCTATTGACGAAACTGTGTATCGTTTAAGTAATGTGCCTACAACTCGTGAAGGAATTATTGATAGTGCTTTGCTTGTACTACACGATTGGTCGTGTGAAATTTCTCTTTTAGATGAGGAAATAGATGCCGAACGTGGCGTGATTCGTGAAGAATGGCGAACTGGAGCAACCGCAAACCGACGAATGTGGAAACAAAGCAACGCTTTGAAATATCCAAATACACAGTATGGGAAACGTGATATTATTGGCGATACGGCTGTAATAAACAATTTTGAATACGATGCGTTACGTCGGTATTACAAGAAATGGTATGGTCCAGATTTGCAGGCGATTGTTGTCGTTGGCGATGTTGATGTTGACGCCGTGGAGGCAAAAATCAAAAATCTGTGGAAAGATGTTCCAGCCCGTGAAAATCGTGGCGAACGACCATTGTACGGCTATGGCGAAAATGATTCTCCGATTGTGGCAATTGTAACCGATGACGAAGCACAATATACTCGTATTCAGCTTGAATACAAGCATCCTACTATCTCCAAAGATTATATGTGGACTGTACAAGGCTACAAAACCTTGCTAATTCAGAATTTGATTTTGGCTGCAACCAATAATCGCTTTGAGGAAATCACATTGAAATCAACGAGTTCGTTTGCCGCTGCCGCTGTGGATTATTCGGAAAAAGATTCCAAACTCGATGACGAATTCGTATTGATAACAGTTTCAAAGAATGGAAAAGAAAAAACTTGTTTCCACGATTTGGTTGTTGAAACTGAACGATTGAAACAATTAGGGTTAACTGCCGATGAACTAAAACGTGCAAAAGCAGATTTAATGAGCAGTTACGAAACTATGTATAAAGATAAGGACAACAGAAAAAATCTTTCTTTAACACAAGAATATATTCGAAATTTTACCAAAGATGAAATCGTACCTGGCATTGAAAAAGAATACGAATTGGCGAAACAAATCGTGCCAAGCATTTCGTTGAATGAAATTAATTCCACTCTGAATCAACTAATTACAGACAATAACAAGAATTTAATTGTTGCTGTAACAGCTCCTGCCAAAGCCGAATTACCTACCGCTACAGAAATTCTTGACGAACTAAATTCTGTTAAAAAGATTCAGTTCTCGACCGTAAAAGAAGAAAAATTACCAAACCATTTGGTGTCAAAAAGTCCAAAATCTGGAAAGATTAATGAAGAAAAGATAGATGCTTCTATTAATGGAATTGATGTAACACGTTGGTGGCTTGGTAATGCAGCATATATCTATTTTATCCCAACAAAATTGAAAAATGATGAAATTTTATTCTTTGCACGAAGTTCTGGAGGCCTTTCGCAGATAGGAAAAGATGACTTAATTTCTGCTGGTGCAATGATTGATATCGTTGAGCAAAGCGGCGTTGACAAGTTCTCTGCAACACAACTTTCTAAAATGCTGTCTGGGAAAAATGTGAGTTTGTCATTTGACATTGATGATGAATCCGAATCAATTAGTGGCCATTGCTCGGTAAAGGATTTAGAAACCTTGTTGCAATTGAATTACCTATATTTTACGACTGCGCCACGAAAAGATGAGGACGCATATAAATCTCTTATGGATTCGTACCAAACTATTTTGGCAAATCGAAACGAAAATCCAAAAAGTTGTTGGGGAGATAGTATCGTTCAAACGTTGTATGGACACAACGACCGCGTAGTGTTGTTCAATCAAGAATTTGTTGATAAAATCGACCACAACAAGGCTTTGAAACTATTTCACGAACGATTTTCAGGTCCACAGGATTACCGTTTCTATTTTGTCGGGAACATAGATCCAAATGACAAAAAGACGAGAAAACTCCTTTGTAAATGGATTGGTTCTATGGAAGATTATTGGTGGCACGAACATTACACGAAATTTTATGGTGCAAAAGATATTGTCCGTGATACTGTAAAAAATTATTTTACACATCCAATGAAAACTCGTACTGCAAGTAATTACATCGCATACTCGGGCAAAATTGACTACACGGTGGAAAATAAGATCATGCTGTCAATAATAGAAGACGTATTGTTTACACGTTATCTTGAAAGTATTCGAGAACGAGAAGGTGGTAGTTATGGTGTACATGTAAATTGTTCCTTGTTACAACATCCCGACACAACGGCACTTATCGTCATTCAATACGATACAGACCCAGAGAAACAAGAAAAATTGCAATCTATCATTCACGAAGAAATTCAAAAGATTATAACAGAAGGACCATTAGAAAACGATGTGCAAAAGGCTAAAGAAATACTGGTAAAATCCTATGAAGATGGTTTAGGAAAGAATAATTTTCTATTGTCTTTGTTGGTTTCTCTAAAAGAGTACCAATTAGATTTTTCCCAATATAAAACGATAGTTAATTCCGTTACGCCAGAAAATATTCAACAATTCCTTGAATCAGTCATAAAACAAGGTAACCTTGTGGAAGTTGTGATGATGCCAGAATAAAGTATCTAAAAATACGTACTACTTTATCTCAATTGATTCACCACAGGAAACATAGGAAATTACGTTTCCTAATGATTTTTGCATTTTGTTATAGGCTTCTAATCCTGTGCAATGCATTGTATAAAATTTACAATTGCTAAATTTTTGTAATTTGTTGCATAGCAATTGTATAAAAGAATCACTTGCACCATAACTTAAATGCATTCCAGCAATGACGTGTGTTATTTTTTCATCAATAATTTTTTCTGCTGTTTGCAAAATATTTATGATTCCAGTGTGTGCGCATCCTGCAAATAAAATGTTATTTGACCCTTCTTTAATGATAAGATTTTGTTCATGTAAAAATGTATCATTTGATGTTTTACTTGAATCAAATAATAAAGCATTTCCTTCTGGATAACAACAATTTCCTTTTACATTTGAAAATAAAATTGCTTGAGGTGTAATTTCATAAATATCGCCGCATAATTGTATTTGTGAATTGTTTTTCAATTTTGGGTCTAATCCTATGAATTTTAAACCAAACGACTTCTGTGAATAATGTGGTTCAAAGGCTCGTGCTTGAACGAAAATTCGTGCGAGTTTGTTTATTGACAAAAATGTTTCTAATCCACCTCCGTGGTCATAATGACCGTGCGAAATAATGGCAACCTCAATATTTGAAAGATTCTTGTTTAGAATTTTTGCATTTTGAGCAAATAAATTACTTTGCCCCATATCAAACAAAATGTTTGTACCACAGTCAAGTTCAATAAATAAACAGAGCCCGTGTTCTGTTTGTAAGTTCAATTTGCTACTATCATCAACAAGAGAGGTTATCTTCATCGGCGTCGGTTTCTTCTATTGAAATTGGATCTTCTTTGCCTGCTACTAAAAGTACAAATTCTCCTTTGGGTTGGTGCTTCTGAAAATGCTCAATAACTGTTTGAATAGAGCCTCGTATCACTTCTTGATATACTTTTGATATTTCACGAACAACAGCAACATTCCGTTCTCCTATGAATTCTTGTATTTGTTGAAGCGCTTTTATTATTCTATGTGGAGATTCATAAAAAATTATGGTTCTTGATTCATCTTTGAGGGCAATCAAGCGACTTTGTCTGCCTTTTTTGTGAGGTAAAAATCCTTCAAAACAAAATCTATCTGTTGTAAAACCACTCATTACCAAAGCGGGGACAAATGCTGTCGCTCCTGGTAAACATTCAACCTCGATACCATTTTCAATGCAGTTTTTTGTAATTAAATAGCCTGGGTCAGAGATTGATGGAGTCCCTGCATCAGAAATAAGTGCCGTGAGAGTATTTTCTCTAATTAAATCAATAGTCCTGTCAAGAGTCGCATGTTCGTTGAATTTGTGATGAGCAATCATTTTGGTAGTAATATCAAAATGTTTGAGTAAATTCCCCGATGTGCGAGTGTCTTCTGCAAGTATCAAATCGGCATTTTTTAATGTTTCTACAGCTCGAAATGTCATATCTTGCAAATTACCAACTGGTGTTGGTACAACTACTAATTTTCCCATTTTTATAAAAATCTGCGTTCAACAACTTGAAGGAATGCTTCTACTATTGGAGCTTCAAAATCCCACGAAAAATGATTTTTTATATATTGTACTGCACTATCAAAATTTTTGCAGTCATTCAATGCGTTTATTGAATTTCTAAATAGGTCTGCATCGTTGTTAAAGAGTTGTGAACGATATAAATAGCGGTCATTCAAACTCAACGCACTTAAAATATCAGAAATCGGTTGTTTACCTAATTTACTTCCTAAATCGGTTGTTTGTTTTGGCGTGTATATTGTTTGCTCTTTTTCTGGTTCTTCATTGTTGATAGATGACGTAATTTCTTGAAATTGTTGCTCTTGTGGAATCATTTCTTCTATTCCAAAAGACGAATCCTCAATAGTTTCTTCAATTAAATTTTCAATAATTGGAGTTTCTTCTACTTGTTCTTCAACAATAGGCATTTCAATTTCGGCTACAGTCGGAGAGCTTTTTACTTCTGGCTTATAGCATTTTATTGAATCGTACAGGTATCGTATTTTTTCTAAAACTATGTCTTTTTCGATATTTGTCATTTGTTCGTACGTATCGTATTGTAACAAATAACTCTCAATGTCGGTAATTATTTTTTTGATGCTTTCCATATTGTATTTTTTTGCTATTTAATATTCTCCACTTCGCAAATGTAAAGAGAATTAAAAAATTACCGATGAGAAACGGAAAGTTTTGTACTTTTGAAAAATATTTTTTATGTCTTTTTTGAAGAAATATTACCTGCTATTCTTTAGTGTGATTGCCTTTTTGTTGGCATTTTTCTTTCATAAATTTGAAGGAACAACGACTGTTGGCAAGCAGTATTTAGAAGATTTTCAAAAAGTCATAATTGAAAAAGAAAAGTTTTCTAATCAGTTTATAGATAACTTTTATAGTCTTCCTCTTAATGCTGACTTTACTGATTTTGAACAAATTAGAAGAGATAATAATCTTTGGTTTAAGAATGAGGATATTACGCTTTTTGTTTATGATAATCAAGCGCTTACGTATTGGTCAAACAATTCGTTTTTGCCTAATTTTTCGTCATTGATAAATCTTCAATCTCAAGTTTTTTTTAGCGGTAATGCGTGGTATTTGGTAGCTCATAAATCAAAGGAGAATAGAGATTTCTTTTTGTTGTTATTGATAAAAAGTCAATATCCTTTTGAAAATGAGTATATTAAGAATGAATTTCAAAAAGATTTCACAATAGACGATGCAGTAGAAATCTATGATGAACCATGCGATTATGCCTATTCTATATTAAATTCTCGTGGCGATTTTATTCTATCTCTTTCTCTTGATAAATGCTATTCCAATACGATTTGGTGTGAGATATTGTCATTGCTTTTGTGTGCTATTGGTTTTTCTCTGTTTTTAGTTTTTCTTAATACAATTTTTACCGAGAATTTTTTGGCTCGTCTTGTGAAATATGGCGTTGCTATTGTTGTCGGTTTTGCTTTACAAAAAGGGGCTATGTCCAATATCAATGTGTCGGATAATGATGTAAATCGTTTATTCTCAGGGATTATAACGGCTTGTGTATTCTCGTATTTCATCTTTACTATGAAAGCAGAGCATAAGTGGAAGTATGCGAACTACGTAGTTTTTGCTCTTGTTTCTTTCTTTATTTGTGGAACTGCCACAGGTTATATTAAATCGTTGTCGTTTAATTCTAATATTAGATTGGAATTATTTAATTTGTTGACTACAAATACTTTGAGTTTTGTCGCTTACTTTGTAATTGCACTGCTTCTTTTCTTGTTTTTTTCATTTTGTTATCGCTACTCTAAGGGTCTTTTAGTGCAGAATAAACGTGATGTAGTAATCCTTCTTGTTATTTGTTTCTCTATTCCGCTACTTGTTTCTTTTTGTATAAATTCCTCCGATTTTTATTGGTATTTGGTTGCTTTTTATGCGATAACAATCTTGTTGTTCATTATTATTCTCAATAGAAAATACGAAAAACTGCCTTTTGTTTGGGAAATATTATTTCTCATATTGTCGGTAATTTATGTTGAACTTGCAATAAGTATGTATGTTGCAAAAAAGCAAGCAGATAAACGTGTCGCTATAGCAATTGAACTCGCCAACGAACAAGACCCTCTTGCAGAATCGTTTTTGGCAAAGGTGTATAAATCAACAAGAAATGATAGTACCTTATCAAATTTGATGCATTTAACTGAGAATAAGGATATTGAGGTGAAAGACTATTTGCAGAAGACCTATTTCAATAATTTCTTGAAGAATTATGAATTGGAATGTACTGTTTGTGGTTCGGATACTAGTTTTGCAGAAACAAATCAATTGCAAAATTGTGATACATACTTTAAACAAATACTTTCAATAAGTGGGAAAAGTATTTCTGATACAAACTATTACTTTATAAATAATCAAGACGGAAATATCACATATTTTGACTCAATGTCGTTTGATAATAATGCGCTTAAATTATATATAGAACTACATTCAAAAACCACTTCTCAAGACTATGGATATCCAACTATTTTGTTGGATGAAGATGTACAAACTAGACAAGTTGACAATTATTCATCTGCAAAATATAAAAATGGTGTCTTAATTTCTAAAAGAGGAAATTGTCCATATTCTCAAAAATTAACTTTTGATGTTGATAATCAGCACTATACGTATGTCGATAAGCAACATCATGTAGTTCATTTTGCTAGTAAAATTAACGATCAATTTGTTGTGGTTGTGAGCAATAGAATGCTCCAATGGAACAATTACTTGATGTGGTTTCCATATATTTTTATGTTGTTTTTTGTATTCCTATTTTTATTTGATGCGTGTTTCTTTCAAGTAAAATTAAAGCTAAATCGTTCTCTTTCAACAAAAATAAGACATTCATTTGTTGCGTTACTTGTAGGTTCGTTTTTGGCAGTTGGCATTTTTAGTATCGTTTTTTTCAATGCACGCGACAATAGACAACAACGCTTGTTCCTTGAAGAAAAAATGAAAGCAATTGCAAATCAGCTTTCTATGTTTTACTCTGAGTATGAAGTTATTGCATTAGAAGAGATGTATGATATGCAAATTCTTCTGTCGGAACTTGCGGGTATCCATTCAACTGATATTAATTTTTACGATGTAGAAGGAAATTTGATAGCTTCCTCTCGCCCTGAAATTTTCCAGTATAGATTACAGTCTGAAAAGATGGCAACAAGAGCATATTTCCAACTGGTACAAGAAAATAGACCTTCTTTTTCTCATAGTGAATCAATAGGGAATTTGCAATTTATTTCTGCATATACAATGGTGGCAAACAGTCAAAATATGACGTTGGGATATTTGAATTTACCTAATTTTTCTAATCAAGAAGAGTTCGCTCAACAGTTTGCTGGTTTGATTGTTAGTCTTTTGAATTTGTTTGTTATTTTGCTTTTTGTCGCTGCAATTTTATCTGTTTTTATTGCAAAAAAGATTTCAGCTCCTCTTACAATTTTGCAGAATAAAATGAAAGATGTTACGGTTGGCGTTGATAATGAAAAAATAGAGATTAATGCTCCAGATGAGTTACATGGTTTGCTCGAAAATTACAACACTATGATAGACCAATTGTCTGTTAGCGCAGATAAATTGGCAAAAGCAGAACGTGAGAGTGCATGGAGAGAAATGGCTCGTCAAATTGCTCACGAAATTAAAAACCCGTTAACTCCTATGAAATTGAGTATTCAATTGTTAAATCGTTCTTGGGACGAAAAGGATGAAAAATTTGAAAAACGATTGAAATCAATTTCAAAAACTATGATTGAACAAATTGATTCTCTTGCTGATACGGCAACTTCATTTTCGGATTTTGCAAAATTATCAAAAGTAAACCTTGAATTGTTCCCTTGTAATGATTTGATAGAGAATTGTATAACTCTGTTTTCACAAGAAGAAAATATTTGCATAAGTAATAATATTCGTTCGCAAGTATTCGTTGTTGCTGATAAAGAAAAATTGATGCGTGTTTTCAATAATTTGCTAAAAAACGCAATTCAATCTATTCCAAAGGAACGCTGCGGAAATATTTCTATTGAAGCTCAGAATGATGCAGATTTTTCTACAATCATCATTCAAGATAATGGTCGAGGAATTGATGATGAAATACAGTCAAGAATTTTTGAACTGCATTTTACTACAAAAACAACAGGAAGTGGTTTCGGATTAGCAATTTGCAAGAATATAGTAGAAGCATGTGGCGGCGCAATCTGGTTTGAAACAGAACTAGGTGTTGGTACAAAGTTCTTTGTGAAATTACCAAATCATCTATCGTAGAAATTCAAAGTTTTACAATTTTGGCATAATTTTAGCATATAGCAAATCGTTTTTAATTTATTAACTAAATATTTTAAGCTATGAACGTAAAGGATTTTTTAATTGGTGCAGGCACAATGTTAGTCGGTGTGGCACTTGGAGTAGCAGTATGTTGCGCAGTAAATTGTGGTAAAAAATGTAACAAACCAATGGGACCTTGTCCGATGGAAAAAAAATGTCAACGTCCTGATGGACCACGTCATTTTAATCGAGGTCCAGAAGATTTTTGTATGAAAATGGCAAAAGATCTTCAGTTAACTGAAGAACAAATAGCTCAAATTGAGGCCGCAAATGCTGAACAAAGAGAAGCAAGACAAGCTGCAAAAACAAAATTCACAGAAACATTCCAGTCTATTTTGACAGATGAGCAAAAAGCTCAATTGGAAAAAATTAAGGCTGAAAAGTTTAAAAAACATGGAAAGAAATATTGTAATGAGTCTCTTGATTCTCTAAAGGATGATTCTCAAGATTCACAGGAAGAGTAAACTCTATTACATTTTTGATTTGTTAAAGAGACGTAATTCTATTGCGTCTCTTTTTTTTGTATAGTTAATCTTATTTTTTATAATCGTTTATTTGCGTTTAGTATCAAATACGTATCTTTGTGGTAGTTAAACTATTGCTATGAAGAAATCGTTATTTTTTGTCTTTGCATTACTAAGCGCACTTATGTCTTCTGGACAAAAAGCGGAGGGTTTAGCACAAACCCCTCCAATGGGTTGGAATAGTTGGAATACATTTGGCGTGGATATTGACGAAAATTTGGTCATAGGTGTTGTTGATAGTATGGCATCTATGGGATTTCGCGATGCTGGGTATAATTATGTGGTGATTGATGATGGCTGGATGTTAAAGCAACGTGACAAAAATGGAAATTTAGTTGCTGACCCAGCGAAATTTCCTCATGGAATAAAATATTTGGCAGACTATGTTCATTCAAAAGGAATGAAGTTTGGTATTTATAATTGTGCGGGAACGCAAACGTGTGGCGGTTATCCTGGCGGTCGTGGACACGAATATCAAGATGCGCTTTTGTATGCGTCTTGGGGTGTTGATTTTCTAAAATATGATTGGTGTTCTCACGGCAACTTAACTTCCGATGCCGCCTATACAACGATGCGAGATGCTCTTTACGAAACAGGTCGCCCAATTTTATTCAGTATTTGTGAATGGGGAGATACAGAACCATGGTTTTGGGCAGAAGAAATTGGTCACATGTGGAGAATTTCTGGCGATATTTTTCCGTGCTTTGATTGCGAGGATAGACACGATGATGGATTACCAACACAATGGTCAGCTTGGGGTGTGATGAAAATTTTAAATATCCGCAACAACGACACTCTTCGTCGTCATGCACATGTTGGAGCTTGGAACGATTTCGATATGATGGAGGTCGGTAATGGAATGTCTCTCTCTGAAGATCGTTCTCATTTTGCTTTGTGGGCATTGTTGTCATCTCCTCTTATGTTGGGTAACGATGTGCGAAAAACATCAAAGGAAACATTAGAAATCCTTACGAATAAGGAAATTATCGCTGTGAATCAAGATGCTCTTGGTATTCAGGGATTTAAGTACAAGCAAGGTAATAATATTGAAGTATGGGTCAAACCATTGCAAAACAATGAATGGGCAATCTGTTTCCTAAACACAAGCAATGATGCTGTAGTACTTGATTTTGATTGGAATAAAACAATTACGGATAGTGTTTTCAATAAGGAGATTTCATTTGCGAAAACACCATGTAAAATTCGTAATCTATACGAAAAGAAAGATATAGGAACAACAAAAAAACATACAATTGCATCTATTGCAGGTCATGATGTTTTAATGTTAAAAGTAATCCCAATAAAGAAATAAAATAATGGCTAAACGAGAAGAAATAGATAACTTTTCTATTGATTGTGTAATATTTGGTTTTGATAAAGGAGAACTCAAGGCTTTGTTTATCAAAAGAAGTACAGAACCAGATTTTGGAAAAATGGCGTTGCCAGGTGGTTTTGTGTATTTAGATGAGGATTTAGACGCTGCCCCAATGCGTCGTTTGTTTGATATGACGGGTTTGAAAGATATTTATATGGAGCAGGTTGGTACTTTTGGCAAAATAGATCGCTACCCATTACGCCGTGTTATCACTGTTGTTTATTACGCGTTGGTAAGAGTTGATGATTATTTGGTTACATTGGGATTAGATGCGTCAGAAATACATTGGATTCCAGTGGATAAAGTTCCAGAATTGGCTTTTGATCATAAGGAGTTATTTGATGCAGCTCTAAAAAAATTACAGCGACAAGTACATATCGAGCCGTTAATTTTCAATTTGTTACCAGAAGAATTTACTATGACCGATGTTCAAACATTGTACGAAGCTGTCTATATGCAAAAATTGGATAAACGTAACTTCAGGAGAAGATTAAAAGCATTGGATTCCACAATTTTGAAAGATACTGGTCATAAAAGAAGTGGCTATCGACATAGAGCCGCAAAATTGTATCGTTTTGACAAATGTGAATATGATAAGATGATTCAAGCAGGTCAGATGTTTTCGTTGTAATTCTATTATAAATAGTGTGTTACAACAATTTTTATTCCGATGCCAATAAGAATTATTCCTCCAAGTATTCCCATTTTAAACGTAAATCTCTTGCCAAAGTAATGTCCAAGAGCAAGACCAACACAAGAGAAAATAAAGCTACCTAAAGCTATAATTGAAATTGCAAGCCAAATAATGCTTGGCGTTGTAACAAAAATTACTCCTGTTGCAAGTGCATCAATGCTTGTCGCAATAGCAAGTAAAAAAACTGTCTTCCAAGAAAAAAAGTCGTCCTGCGTTTTTTGTTCTTCATCTCGAAATTCTTCTATAATCATTTTGATTCCTAACAATGATAAAATTGCCAATGCTATCCAATGACTGAAGGATTCTATGAACTTCGCAAACGAAATAGATAGCAAAAATCCAATTAAAGGCATTAAACCTTGAAATAGACCAAAAAATGTAGGCATTTTCCATGCGTTTGAAATCTGTATTTGTTTGCTTCCTATTCCTGTTGCTGTTGATACAGCGAAACAATCCATAGCGAGACCAATTGATAGTAATATAATGTCCCAAATAGACATAGAGAGTTAAGAATTAAGAGTTAAGAATTAAGAGTTAAGAGTTAAGAATTAAGAGTTAAGAATTAAGAGTTAAGAATTAAGAGTTAAGAATTAAGAGTTAAGAATTAAGAGTTAAGAATTAAGAGTTAAGAATTTTTATTATAATCACTAATCACTAACCACTAACCACCACCTATCGTTGTTTAATGTTTACAGATATTGATTTATTCGTGCTTACCATTATTTCAACTTTTCCGCCTTTTTCAGAGAGTTCTGGTAGTTTTATAGAATCGTAATTATGATCACGAACTATGAATGATGGATTCCCATTTTTGTTTGTCTGTATAAGAAAAACAAAACTTGATTGAAGAGAAACTCCGTTCCCATTTGCCCAGATAGTCTTAAAAAAAGTATTGAAATCAGGTAAAATATAGTCATTTGAGAGAAACGTATAGAGTTGTTCAGCATAGAGATAATTTCTAGCGGCTAAAACATTTGGGACTCCATAACCATATTTATTATTTGGTTTCTTTGCTCGTGAAGCTGATTTCATTAACGCACGTTTTATTGTTTGTGCTGTTGAGTCAGGGAATTCCTCCCATAAAGTAGCGCAACATCCAGAAATTAAAGGACAGGCAAATGATGTCCCACCACTGGCGTTCTTTATTGTTCCATTTTCGGTTACAATTGTTGGAAATAATCCGAGTGCCATAAGATCTGGTTTAATCCTTCCATCAGATGTAGGTCCAAAAGAACTAAATTTCACTTTCCTCTCATTTCTATCGCAGGCACCAACTGTAATTACGCTATCGGCATCGGCAGGAGCAGTGATGTATTTCCAATCTTCATCGCCAGAATTTCCTGCACTAATGACGCATAATATTCCTTTGGAAGAAGCAATATCAGCACCTTTTGTTATGATGCAAGAATTTCCATCCATGTCGTTATAAATATGACTTTGACGAGTGTTGTCAAATTCGCTGTATCCCAATGATGTTGAAATAATGTCAACTCCTGCACTATCTGCGATTTCGGCGCCAGCAACCCAGTTGTCTTCTTCAACAATATGTTCCGTAACTTCTTCTTCCGAATGAATAAGAATGAAATTTGCTTGGGGTGCCGTACCAATCAGTTTGTTAGGATAAAAACCTCCAATAAGTGATAAAACGGTCATTCCGTGGCTACCTTGTGTGTAAATAGGGTCTTCAATACCGAGACATTCTTTCATACCAGTTACATCGTATGTACCAAGTAAGCGACCATCTTCGCGCATTTTTTGAAATACTGCGGCAGAATCAACATGGAGAAATCCTGCGTCAATAACTGCAATGGTCATTCCTTGTCCTTGATGACCTGTTATATGTGATGAAATAGTTCCAAGCATCATATTTTGATCAATGGAAAGACCGTATGCTTTGTATATTGATGCTAATCTTTCTTTAAAAGTTTTCTTTTCATCTCCCGTTAGAATTGAAAAATCTTTTTTTATGGTATCTTGCTTCGAGAGTTTTTGAACATCTTCTTTGTAAGTCGGTTTGGGAGCTATGTACTCAATTCTTTTTATAAAGGAGAATGTTTTAATTTCGTTGTATTTCGTAATGGTGTCTATATAAAATATAGCAGAATTGAACCATTTAGATGTATTACACAAAATTGCATTGGTTTCTTTTATTTTCCCTACATATTGCGGATTTACAGGTAAATCTTGTTCTGTAATTGCGATATTGAATTTTGTACGTCGAGCAATGGCTTTTTGACTCAAAAATTCTTCTGGTTTATTAACGGAAAATGGGGACTCATTTTTATCGGTGAAAGTAATACGATAACGACCAGCCTCAAATTCTTGTGCAAACAAGGCGCTTGTTAGAATCAGCATCAACGTAGAGAACAGGACTTTCTTCATAGTGTGTAATAAAAAAAAAGACCACCCGCAGATGGTCTTTTTTGAGATTCTTATTTCATTAGTTAAAACCTTTCAATTTTCCAGTGCTACTTAGCACAGTGAATACTGGTATGCCATATTTGTTGGCAAGAATTTTTTGTTCACTAGCACCAAGCATATAATCAGCCCAATCTAATACTTTTGATGTTGAAACCAAAATCGCATTTGCTCCAATAGATGCGGCATAATCAATTACTTCATCTGAAAAATCGTCTTTCCCTGAACCTTCAACAACATCGTATACAATCTTGTTTTGATCAAGTACTGACTTGATGTGAACCAAATTTGAATATGCCTGTTGTTTAAGATTTGAGTCAGAATATTTTTGCGTGTATAAAATGAATTTTGTGTTGAAGTATTTACTCAAATACACAGCCCATGTCGCTTTTTGTTTATCTTCTTTTTTGTATTCAATTGGACACAAAATTCCAACATTCTTTTCTTCTTGTGGAGGTTTTTGAACAACGATAAATGGACAATCCGAACCTTCAATTACTTTAAGTGCCCAACTACCTGTAATTTTTTGCAACCCTTTCATACCATGAGTTCCCATGAAAACGAAAGAGCAATTCAATTCTGTTGATACTTCATTGATTGTTGAAAAAATATCGCCTTCAACCGCTTTAATAGATGGTTTGAAGTCATATTTCTTCTCAGCATCGTCAGCAACAATTTGTAGTTGTTTTGTCGCATTCTCAATATCTTTTTTGTCATCTACAATGTGTAATAGGGTAATGCCTGCTTTCATATATTTAGCAAGCCTTACGGCATGTTGTAAAGCATAGTCTGCAACATTAGAAAAATCCCATGCAACTAAAATAGTCTTCTGTATTTGTTCCATATTTTTAATAATTTAATAACTTTGAATGCTTTTTCGTAAAAACTGAAAAGCGGTCAAATATAATAATTTTTTGGTAAATAAAAAACACATACTTACTTTTCTATTATTTCTGATTAGTTTCTTTGTGAATGGTCAGCAGGGCGAAATAGGTTTGCCGTATGTTGAGAATATTTCGTCTGCTCGGATAGGGTATTCGGGAGATTTAATAGAAATTGCTCAGGATGCCGAGAATGTAATGTATTTTACTCATGAAAAAGGTGTCGTTGTATTTGATGGTGCATCGTGGAATTTGTTACCTACACGTGGAACACCAACCATAATCAAAAGGAAAAATGGGTACATTGTGGTTGGGTTTGAAAATTTCATTGGTGAAATTTCAGTGGATAATGTTCGTCAGAGAAATTTTGTCCCTCTTATAGATTCTGCTACAAATGTCGGACTGATTACATCAATTGTTGAATATCAAGATGTTTTGTTTTTTGTTGCGCGAGGCAATGTTTATTCTTTGAAGGATGGAATTGTTGAAAAAATAGATGTCCCTAAAACGAAAAAATTGTTTGTTGATAGAACTGGAATTGTTGCCTCAAACAATCAATCATCATGGATTTGTACTGATTTGAAGAAGGGCTTTTCTCTAAAAAAAGATGTGGTAATTGATGGCATTGTAAGAACAAATACAGGGTTGATTGTTCATACGGGAACAGGATTTAAATCTTGTGAATCTCTTGCCGACGAAGAATGGCAATCACTTTCAGTAGATATTGATAGCGATATTACATCATTTGTTAAGTTAGTTGGTGATGAAATTTGCGTAGGTGTTAGTTTGAAGGGTATATATTGTTTTAGCAAACAAGGGAGTCCCATTTTTATGCCTTCTCTTTCAATAGGATTGAGTGATAGCAAAATCAATGGAATGTTTGTTGACAAAAATGGGAATTTGTGGGTAACGCATGGTCATGGAGTGAGTCGTTTGGAACTAACTCCTGCTATATCTTATTTTAACGAAAAAATAGGTCTTGAAGGTTCTGTAAAATCTGTCTTGCGAGTGGATGGTAGGTTGTATGTCGCTACAGATAGAGGAGTTTTTGTCTTGAAGGGAAATGCGTTTGTGTCGGTACTTCATACTCCGTGTAATCAACTCGTACAGTATAAAAAATCGTTGATTGCAGCAACAAAGAATGGTTTGTATAAAATAGATGGAGAAAAAGCGGAACACGTTAGTCTAAATAGAGAACAAATAATTTATGTATATGAAAATTATTTGATAAGTATTGGTGATGGAATATTTTCTGTGTGGAAGGATGTTCAACATGCAAATTCTTCACTAATTCCAGTATATCAACAAATGGATTTGCCAGATATTGAAGTTTCTACTATCGCTATTGAAAAAAGGGAAAAACAGGTGGCAATGCTTGGAACAAAAAATGATGGAGTATGGATGATGGGCATTGATTCAGCACAACAATTTTATATAAAAAAGTGTCCATGGCAAGGGATTCCTCGCAATTTCCAAAGAACTGAAGTGTATGAAACTGCAATTGGTGTTGTTTTCTCCACAGAAGATGGTATTTATCGATGCGATGTAGAAAATGGATTTTTTTATAAGGATACAAAAGTTCAAATTCCTGCCGATATGGGCAAATTGCGTTTGATGCCAGTGGTAGAAGATGACGATAAAAATTTATGGTTCTCACTACATAAGGAAGGTCGCTACGAGAATCAGGTCGCTGTTGCGTGGAATACAAATAATTTTGAGCGTTATACAATAATTCTTGCTCCATTTGCTAAATTGAGAAATTTTAACACAAATGTGATTTTTCCCGAGAATAATTCTATTGTTTGGCTTGGTGGTGAGGATGGACTTGTTAGAATGGATTTTAATAAAGTATCCGTTCGTAAAACATTAGGTGATGTATGTTTTACAAAAATTTCTACTGATGACGATTCGTTATTGTCTCAGTTAGAGCAAAACATTGTCTTACCGTATGGAACAAAGTCTATTGTATTTGATTATGTTGCAATAGAGTACGAAAATCATGAGGATATTTTTTATTCCTATTTCCTTGAAGGTCAAGACGAAATATGGTCACCACCGACACAAACAATGAGTAAAGAATATACAAATTTGCCTCCAGGGAAATATGTGTTTCACGTTATTGCAAAACGTGCAAGTGGTGCAAGTTCAAGAGAAACAATTTTTTCATTCGAAATAAAACATCACCCACTGCTAACGCCTTGGGCATTTGTAGTTTATTTGATTCTGTTAATTGTCATCGGTATTTGGTTCTCGAAAATACATGCTCGCAGGTTGTTGAGAGAAACAAAAATGATGAATGCCCTTGTTGAGAAAAAAATAAAATCAATGACGGAAGAAAAACAAATTTCTTCGGCTAAGGAAGATTCCCCAGAAGAAGATTTAGTTCAATCTCAATCGTATGAATTGGCAACGGTACTATTCTCAGATTTTAAGGGCTTTTCTAAATTGGCAGAAAAATTATCGGCAGATTCTTTAATTAAAGAATTGGATACGTATTTTTCTGAATTTGATACTATCATATCTCGTTACAATGTTGAAAAAATAAAGACTGTTGGAGATTCATATATGTGTGCGGGAGGTATTCCAAAACGAAATACAACAAATCCAATAGAAGTGGTTGCTGCAGCTTTGGAAATGCAGTATCGAATTAAGGAAATGCAAAAAAATCACGAACAAAACGATGAAATTTGGGGTGTTCGTATTGGTGTTCACACTGGTCCTGTGATTGCTGGTGTTGTTGGTAGTAAAAATAATTTATCGTATGATATTTGGGGCGATAGTGTAAATGTTGCCGATAGAATGGAATCGGCTGGAGAAGTTGGCAAGGTTAATATATCGGAAAGTACATATTTGTTGGTTCAAGATTTCTTTGATTGTGAATATCGTGGAAAAATTGCTGTGAAAGGCAAGGAAGAGAAATTAGATATGTACTTTGTCATAGGCTTCAAACAAGAATTTGCAAAAGAGGGAAATACGTCTTTGCCAAATAATGTATTCTATAATAAATTTGCCTTGTTACGTTTTGAAAGTTTACAAGAACAAGTTTGTAGAATGTTTGATGCGAAATTGCCCAAAACATATTTCTATCATAGTATAAAACATACGTTGGATGTAGTAATTCAAGCAGAAATGATTGCTATTGCAGAGGGTGTTGATGATGAAAGTTTGTATATACTAAAAACGGCTGCGTTGCTACACGATATTGGTTTTTTACAAGCCTATGATAATCACGAAAATGTAAGTGTAGATATTGCAAAAGATATTTTACAAAAAGAAGGGTATTCTCAATCTCAAATAGATGATGTTTGTCGATTGATTTTGTCAACAAAATTAGGTACAGAACCAAAAGATTTGTTGGAAAAAGTTCTTTGTGACGCTAATTTTGATTATCTTGGGCGCGATGATTTTTCGTGTGTTTCAAAGAATCTATATAAAGAACTTTTGGAACTCCGAAAGATTAAGAAAAATGAATATGAATGGAATGTAGGACAGTTGAAATTTCTACAAGAACATAAGTTTTATACAAACTATTCTCGTAGCAAACGCAATCCAACGAAAGTGAAACATATACAAGATATACAGGAAAAAATAACAAGGTTTAACATATAAATTTTATATAAAATTATGGATATAGATTGGGCAAATTTACCATTTGGGTATTTAAAAACAAAGTCAAATACTCGCTGTCTATATAGCGATGGCAAATGGGGGAAAATGGAAATTTCCGAGAGTGAAAACATTAACATGCACATGGCTTCTACTTGTCTTCACTACGGACAAGAGTGTTTCGAAGGCTTGAAAGCATATCGTGGAAAAGACGGAAAAATCCGTTTGTTCCGATGGGAAGAAAATGCAAAACGTATCAATCGTTCTGCTGCACGTGTTGGAATGCCAGAAGTTCCTACAGAACTTTTCAAAGAAATGTTGTTTACATTGGTAAAAGAAAATGCAGATTTCGTACCACCATACGGAACAGGTGCTTCTTTGTACATTCGTCCATTGATGATTGGAATTAGTCCACGTTTAGGAATTAGTGCTTCAACAGAAGTTTTATTGGTTTTGTTTTGTAGTCCTGTTGGACCATATTACAAAGGTGGTTTCAAACCAATTAAGGTTATTGTTGAACGTGGTTCTGACCGTGCTGCTCCTCTTGGAACTGGAACAGTTAAAATTGGTGGAAACTATGCTGCAGCATTGAATATGACAATCAAATCTCACGAGATGGGTTACGGCGCAGCATTGTACTTGGATCCAAAAGAAAAGAAATATATTGATGAGTGTGGTCCTGCAAATTTCTTTGCCATTAAAGGAGATAAATATATCACGCCAAAATCAACGTCAATTTTGCCTTCTATTACAAATATGAGTCTGCAAGATGTTGCAGGTAAGATTCTTGGTTTGACAGTAGAACAACGTCAATTCCCATTGGTTGAAGTTGCAGAATGTGATGAGGCTGCAGAATGTGGAACAGCAGCTGTTATTTCTCCAATATCTGCCATTTTTGATCCAGATGAAAACAAATCATATACTTTTGGAGATCAAGTTAATCCAGGGAAAGTATGCGTTAAATTGTATGAAACATTAGTTGGAATACAATATGGCGATATTGCAGATCCATTTGGTTGGATTTCATTTGTAGAATAGTTATAACAAAATGATTGTAGAGACGCGATTTATTGCGTCTCTATTTTTTATAATGACAAAGATTAGAATCACTAAAGAATTTGTATTCGATATGGCTCACGTACTTCCGCAGTACGATGGGAAATGTCGAAATATTCATGGACACACATATAAGTTACAAGTAACTTTGATAGGATATCCTTGTGGGGATAAATCTTCTTCAAAATGTGGTATGGTTCTTGATTTTAGCGATTTGAAAAAAGCTGTGCAAATCCCTATTGTTGATCGGTTTGACCATGCAATAGTTGCGCCAACGGGATTTAATTTTGGTTGTCTTTCTATGTATCAAGAGGAAGGGAAATTTATTGAAGTTCCTTTTCAACCAACTTGTGAAAATATGACAATCTATATTGCGGAAACAATACAAGAAAAACTTCCTAATTCAGTTAGGTTACATTCAGTTCGTTTGTGGGAAACACCAACGTCATTTGCTGAATGGAATAGGGAAGACAATGAGGTTAATAATTAAGAAGTAAGAATTAAGAATTAAATACTATGTGATTCGTAATTCTTAGTTATTTCGTATGCGTGAATTAGTATCAGTATATGATTTTATTGTTGTGTTGGTGTTGCTTTTCATCATATACCTGTACGCACACAATAAGCAAGAAAAAAATATTGATACGTTTGCGTATTATTCTCACTATGTCCGAGCGTTATTTATAAAGATTTTTTGCGGTTTTTTGTTCGCGTGTGTTTACATCTTTTATTACGATGGTGGGGACACGGAATATTATTTTACGGGAACTCGTTGTATTGTAAAAATGGCATCTAAAAATTTTGGTGCTTTCTTACAATTGATGGGTGGAGATCGTTCTCCAGAAATACGTTCTCTTTTTGATGGATACACTGGATGGCCAACGTATTTTAAAGATGCAAATTCTTGGGCAGTTTGCCGTTTTTCAGTTCCATTTTATATACTTGGCTGCGGTTCATATTTAGGAATGACCATTGTGATGGATTTCTTTTTATTTATTCCAACGTGGAGATTCTATCAAATGGTCGTTAAATTGTATCCTAAAAGTGCTAAATTTTCAGCTATTGCACTTTTTTATATTCCTTCTGTTTGTTTTTGGGGATCGGGATTATTAAAAGATGTTTGGTGTATGGTTGGCGTTTTCGCAATTTATTATTCCGTGTGGATGATATTTATGCGGAAAAGAAAAGTTTTTAGAAATCTCATTCGATACCTCTTTTGGGCGTATGTATTAACGTCAATTAGACCATATTCATTTTACACCGTTTTTGCGACAAGTATTGCATGGATAGGATTAAATTGGTTAAGAAAGTTTGAAAATAAAGTCGCTCGATTTGCTTTTTTCCCAATAGTTTTAATTGTTATTGTTTCAATTTTTGCTGTTTTCGTGGATAATATGGGAAATGTTGCTGAGGGGAAATATGCAACGGTTGGTTCAATGATGGAACAAGCGGTGATTATTCAAGATGACTTGAAACGCGATTACTATGGGTCGAATAGTTTTGACATAGGTCCGTTTGACGCTTCCATATCGGGTATGTTAAAGAAATTGCCACAAGCAACAATCGCGGGGTTGTATCGCCCGTTTTTGTGGGAAGCAAGAACGCCTTTTATGTTGATGTCTTCGTTGGAAAACTTAATAGTGTTGTTTTTTACATTGTTGTTGCTGGTAAAGATGAGAACGCGATTTTTTAGGTTGTTTGTAGAGGATAACTTATTGTTTAGTTTGTTGATTTTTGTTATCGCTTTTGCTTTCTTTATTGGTCTTACTATTGCTAATTTTGGTGCGTTGGTAAGATACCGAATAATTCTTCTCCCGTTTTTCGTTTTTATTTTGTTTCAGTTGCATTTCCAGCAAAAAAAATATGAAAATGACGACGAATAAAATAAAATAGTGTCAGATAAACACTAAACAAGTATTTGGAAATCAATGCATTACATATTTGCGTTCTACATTAAAAAGAACTATCTTTGGATAGTTTTTTAACCCTATAAAATGTGTAATATGAAGGTGAAAAAATTTATTCTTTGGATTTTTGCATTAATCTTTACGCTTCAATCATTTTCTCAGTCAATTGCGACGGGTTATACGGTCGGCACATGGTCTGGTTTCCGTACCTCTGCAGCCACATTCACATTTGACGATGGTTGTGCAAATCAGGCTACGGCAGTCGAAAAATTTGATAAATATGGTTATAAAGCAAGTTTTTATCCACCAACATCATGGGTTAGTGATTGGTCTGTGTTCCAAAAAAGAGTAAAAAATGGACATGAGGTAGGTAGTCATTCTGTGAGTCATGGTGGTACTATGTCTAACGACGAAATAAAGGAATCAAAGGATATTATTAATCAGAATATTTCTGGGCAAGATTGTAACACAATTACATATCCTAATTGTAACGAGCCGTCAGAAACGGAATTGGCTAAATATTACATTGGAGGACGTATTTGTAATGGTCAGGTTGAAGGCTCAACACCGAGCAATTACTATCAAATTGGTTCTTTGATTTGTGGCTCAGAAGGTTCTTATAACGATTTGAATTCTTTCAAAAATGCGTTCAGTCAAGCAATAAATAAAAAAGGATGGGTAGTCTTTTTAGTTCACGAAATTGATAATGGAAGTGGTTATTCTCCATTATCTTCCAGTCTTGTTGAGCAAGTTTTGAGTTATGTACATGATAATGACGAGAAAATTTGGATGACAACATTTCGTAATGCTATATTGTATGCAAAAGAACGTGATGCCCTTTCAATTTCAGAGACAACAGAATCTTCTAAATTGAAATTGTCTCCAACTGTAAATATTACAAGTTCAATAGTTACATATAATTATCCTATTACCATCCGTCGCGAGATGCCTAATGGCTGGACAAACTTTGCTGCTTCGTTGGATGGGAAAGATATTGCAGTAAAAACAATCACTTCTGGTGGAAAGACGTATGCGCAGTTTGATGTAATTCCAGGTAAAACGTATTATTTGGAAAATCGTGAAAGTGAATATACCGAAGAAGGCGGAGAAATTATAGAAAGCAAAATAGTTGAACTTATTGAAAATGGCGAATTTGACGATGGGACAAGCTATTGGCAAACGCAAGTAGGTGGTGATGCAAAATGTAATTTCACGGTCTCAACCTCTGCGGGAATGTCTGGTTCAAATGCTGCTCAATTGTGTCCTAATGGGAATTCAGGAACAGAAAATTGGCATATTCAAGCATTTCAAAATGTTGCTTTAGAAGGTGGTGTAACATATACATTGTCTTTTTCTGCAAAAGCATCAACTTCACGACCATTGTATGTAATGGTACAAAAAATTGCAGCCGATTACGATACGTATTTTTATAAGGAATATAATCTAACTACTACTTCTCAAACTTTTGAGGAAACTATTGTGGCTCCGTCTGATGTCGCTTCCGATTCAAAACTGACGTTCTGTATTGGTGGCGCCGATGGTTGCGTAACGATAGACAAAGTGTCTTTTAGTTACGAAAACACTTCCAGTCAAGAAGATGACCCTGGAGAGAATCCTTCGTATGATGTAGATATCACTGGGGACATATCAAAATATTTTATCGACAAAGCTTATGTCGGTCCAAGTTGTGATGCTCTTGAAGGTGAGGAAGTAACGACGGGTGCCTATTTCACGGGAGAATATCCAAATCTATTTGTTACCTATCTTGGTAAGACACAAGCGGAGGTTGACCAAAAAGTAAAAAGTGTCTTCAACCAATTATTTAACCCAAAAGAAAATGTTGGAGATAAAGAAAATAATGGTAAGACAGTATATTATGAAGTAGGCAGCGATATGGCATATATATACGCGCCTGATAGCAAGGATGTTCGTACTGAAGGTATGTCATATGGAATGATGATTTGCGTTCAAATGGGCGATCAAGACAAATTTGATAAAATTTGGCGTTGGGCAAAGAAATATATGCAGTACAAAAAGGGAGATCAACGTGAGGGACTTTTTGCATGGCAATGTAATACCGATGGTAGTATAAAAGGTTCTTCGTGTGCACCTGATGGTGAAATGTATTTCTTGACTGCATTGTGGTTCGCTTCACACCGTTGGGGAAATGATGGTAGTGTAAACTATGAAGAAGAAGCACAATATTTAGCAAAATGCATATTGAATAAGAGTGGTAGAAGTGCTGGTCAAGTATGTCCAATATTCAACTATAGTAATCATATAGTAACATTTGGAGAAACTTCATACGATTTTACAGACCCATCGTATAATTTGCCTGGTTTCTTGGAATTGTGGGCTCGTTGGTCAAATACAAATAAAGATTTTTGGGCCCAAACACCGGCGGCAGCGCGTACTTTGTTGCAAAAATCATGTCATTCAACGTCTGGTTTGTATCCTGACTATAGTTCGTATGAGGGACAACCATATAAACCAAGTTGGGCAGGATATAATACCGAACGCTACCAATATGATGCTTGTCGTTCTGCTATGAATGTCGGCATGGACTATAACTGGTTCGCCGTTGATAGTAAACAACTCGCAATGACGGAACGCACATTGAGTTTCTTTAAAAAAGACAATTTCGCACACGGATATTTTAACTGGGATGGTTCAAATGCCGATGGAGGTTACAATCAAGCAATGCATGGCTCTAATGGTGCAGCAGTTTTGGCTTTACGCAACAACGAATCGTTGGGGAAAACGTATGTACAGCGTTTGTGGGAAACTCAAACACCATCTGGCTTGTACAGATATTATAATGGTTTGGTGTATTTCTTGGGAATGCTTCACACTGCAGGCTATTTCAAGATTTACAAACCTTGTCCCGAAGTGATAGAAGAAAATTTGAATGGCCCATCGCCTGTTGTGTTCAACGAGGTGGAATACACGAAAGATACAACTTTCAAAACTTTGATAGATTGTAAGATTTATGATGTAACTATCACTATTGAAGAATCTGCAACAACATACACAGTAGTCTTTAAAGATTACAATGGCGACGAATTAAAATCTGAAGAGGTTGAAGAAGGTGAATCTGCAACTGCACCAACCAAACCAACACGTACTGGCTATACGTTCAAAGAATGGGATACAGATTTTACGAATGTCACAGAAAACCTTGTCGTAACTGCTGTATATGAGATTAACACTTATAAAGTTACTTTCGTTGACTACGATGGTTCAACATTGAAAGAGCAAACGGTAGAATATGGTAATGCAGCAACAGCACCAACAGACCCAACACGAAGTGGATATACATTTGTTGGTTGGGATACAGAGTTTGATAATGTTACAGAAGATATTGTTGTAAAAGCAAAATATAATCAAAACGATTCGGAATCAAAGTATGAGGCCGAAAATGCTACGATTGCAAACGGTGCTTCCGTTTCTTCAAATGGTTCTGCTTCAGGTGGAAAATATGTAAGAATGCAGGAAGGTAAACTTACGTTTAATGTGAATGTTACAAACGCAGGTATGTACAATGTTAAGATTGCATATTCATTAACGGAAGATTATAAAGCACAATTCTTGACTATAAATGGCTCGCAAGTTGGTACTGTTGCTTTCAATCAATCAGGTACTTCAAATCCAACTTTTGCATCGGTTGACGCATGTGTAGTGTTAAATGCTGGTGCAAACACTATCGGATTGGAAAAATCTTGGGGTTATGTCGATATTGATTATATTGAAATTAGCACGTATGAAAGAACGTCATTCAACATCAACGAAGCTCTTGTTACGCCAAATCCTCAACCTGCAGCTGCAGAAATTTATGAGTTTTTGAAAGATAATTTTGGCAAAAAATCTATCAGTGGCGTTATGACGCTTGACGTGTTGAATAACTACGATGCTTTGCCACTTGCAAGTCAAGCAGAAGTTTCGTATATAAAAACAAATACAGGAAAATATCCAGCTATTGTTGGTTTTGACTTTATGCACTCAACGGGTAAAAATTCAACGAATGATTGGCAGAAAGCATATACAACTGCAATAATTGCAATGGCAAAAGAATTGTGGGATGAGGGTGGTATTCCAACATTCTCATGGCACTGGAGAGATCCTAATCAAAATGGAGATGATTTTTATACAGAAAAGTGTGATTTTAATTTAACAAATGCTTTCACAAATTCTTCTTGTTCGGCTTGGAATACAAATTCTACAGAATACAAGAATATTGTAAAAGACATTGATGTAATTGCTGGTTATTTGCAACAATTACAATGTGAGGGCGTTTCTGTCTTGTGGCGTCCAGTTCACGAGGCAAGCGGTGCGTGGTTCTGGTGGGGCTCAAAAGGTGCTACGGCATACAAACAATTGTATAAATTGATTTTTGATCGTTTGGTTAATTATCATGGTCTTCACAATTTGATTTGGGTTTGGAACTCCGATGGAACTGACGCTGATTGGTATCCAGGTGATGAGTTTGTAGATGTTGTTGGTCGTGATTTCTACTATGGTGAAGGTGCAACATATAATCATTCGTCTCTCGTTTGTGATTATGAGGCTTTGGCAAAACAAACTTCTGGCAAAAAAATCATAACATTAGCAGAAAATGGTGCAGTTCCTTATCCTGAAAATATGGACAACGATGGCGCTTTGTGGTCGTGGTTTATGCCTTGGTACGGAGATTATGTAACTTCCGACAATCATAATAAAAAATCAGATTGGAATACTATTATGAACGATTCTCGTGTTATTACTCTTGACGATATGTCTGGTTGGGATAATCGTACGAAAATCTACGATACAACTACGGTTGGTACTGTATATTCTAAATATGGATTCTCTATAACTCCATCTGCAGGAGGCGATTCTGAAAATGAATTGACAGTAAAATCAAAGCAAGGATGTGATAGTACAATAGTTTTGTTCTTACATGCGAATGCAAAGGATATAAAGGAATATACGGTAACATTTGTCGATTATGATGATTTCGAAATTAGCAAGCAAACTGTTGTAGAAGGTAAAGATGCTACAGCACCAACTGAACCGACTCGCGAAGGTTATACATTCTCAGGTTGGGACAAGGATTTTACAAATGTTACTTCCGATTTGACAGTAAAAGCTCAATACACAGAGAAAGGTAAAGCTGATTATACTGCATTAAATAAAGCAATTGCCGATGCTGAAGCAATAGAAACTGCAAGTTACACAACTGCAACTGTTGAGGCATTGCAATCTGCATTGACTGCGGCCAAAGCAGTTGACAAAAATTTGTTTGCCGAAAGTCAATC
>JAZRVS010000029.1:0-4653 GCA_045599365.1 Bacteroidales bacterium | reverse complement strand
ACCCTCTTTTTTATATTTTTCAAAAAGATACGTTTCATCGCAATACGACAATAGTTCCATGATTTTCAACTCATGGGGTTCATTATACTTCGTATTCGTCGCTGCAGTTAAATATTCTGACGTTTGGAAAAATTCATAACCATCTTCCTTTTTCAATTCAAAAGAAGACAACACCCATCCTAAATTCAAGGTTTCTTGCAATATTAACGCAAACTGAAATTCCATAATACTATGCAAGGGACAAAATTAAAAAAAAAGAGGGAGATACAAATTTCCTATGGTAAAACTTATTAACAATTCTTCAAGAATCGTATTTTTGTAGCGTTATGCGGTATTTTGTTCATTTAGCATATAATGGAACTCGATTTTGCGGTTGGCAAATACAACCAAACTCTCCTTCTATACAAGAAACTATAGAAGCGGTTATGAGTACACTTTTGAATGACAAGATTTCAATCGTTGGGGCTGGTAGAACTGATTCTGGCGTTCATGCCTCTAATTATTATGCACATTTTGAAACGGAAAAAGATTTTTCAGAACAACAACTATGTTACAAAATGAATAGAATGTTACCATACGACATTGTAATTTACAAAATCTATGCTGTTTCTAGTGATATGCATGCTCGTTTTTCGGCAACATCTCGCACATATACCTACACAATAACAAAGAAAAAGAATCCATTCAACACTGAAACCGAATACTACATTCCAACACCATTGAATGTCCAATTGATGAACAATGTATGCACACAACTAATTGGCACAAAAGACTTTACAAGTTTTAGCAAGTTACATACTGATGTAAACAACAATATTTGTACAATTACTCGTGCTGAATGGCAAGAAACGGAAGACAAACTGATATTTACCATCTCTGCGAATAGATTTCTACGCAATATGGTTCGCTCCATTGTTGGCACTCTCATTGACGTAGGAAAAGGAAAAATAAATAACACCGATTTCCTTCAGATTATAGAAAGTAAAAACCGTCAAAATGCAGGACAATCCATTCCAGCTTGTGGACTTTGTCTTACTGAAATTTGCTACTATTAAGTTAAGAAATAAGAGTTAAAATTTAAGAATTATCACTAATCTCTCCCTTCTTTTTCGCTTAATTCCAACCAAATCATTTCTTTCTCATCAAGCAAGGAAATAATTTCGCCAATTCGTTGTGATTTTTCCATCAAAACACTTGATTCAAGTGTACCAGATGACAATAGCAACTCAATTTCTTGTTTTTCTTTTTCCAATTCTGAAATTTCCTTTTCTACTTGAATAAACAATTGTTGCTCTTTATACGAAAGACCTTTTTTCTTGCGAGGTTCTGCACGATTAACCTTTTTCTCTGTGGTATCACTAGTTACTTTTTCTTGATTTGTAACATTTTGCAATTCATGTTCTCGAAAAACGGAATAATTCCCTGGAAATTCACAAACCTCACCAT
The DNA here is from genome assembly GCA_045599365.1 of Bacteroidales bacterium. Taxonomy (GTDB): domain Bacteria; phylum Bacteroidota; class Bacteroidia; order Bacteroidales; family UBA1715; genus UBA1715. The sequence goes on along the minus strand of JAZRVS010000029.1, from coordinate 3,207 downwards.
TTTCCTTAAAAATCAAAAGATGTTCTGCTACTTTATCAATAAAAAATCTATCGTGAGAAACGACCAAAACACAACCTTTGAAATTCAACAAATATTCTTCCAACAATTGAATTGTAAACAAATCCAAATCATTTGTCGGTTCGTCTAAAATCAAAAAATTGGGCTTTTGCATCAAAACAGTCATTAAATACAATCGTTTTTTCTCTCCACCACTCAATTTCGACACATACAAATACTGAACAGAACGAGGGAAATTCCATTGTTCCAAAAATTGAGCAGCCGTAATTGTATGCCCTTTTTCCAATTCAATTTTATCTGAAATATCCTTAATGACATCTATTACGTGTTTGCCATCGCAACCAAGCAAACCATCTTGTTTGTAATATCCGATTGTCAACGTATCGCCCCAATCAACAGTCCCTACATCAGGTTGCAATTGTTGTGTAATAATATTCAGCAATGTTGATTTACCACAGCCATTATCACCGATAATGCCTACTCGTTCTCCTTTTTGAAAGGAATATGTTACTTTTGACAAAACTCGTTTGTCTCCAAAAGATTTATCAATACGTTTCAAATCAACCACTTTATTTCCAAGATATTGACTTGCCACATTGATAATCATTGAATTATCTGTTTCAACTTTCGATTCTGCCTTATCTTTTAACTCGTAAAACGCATCAATTCTATACCGAGCTTTTGTCCCTCGAGCTTGCGGTTGTCGACGCATCCAATCAAGTTCTTTTCGAAGTAAATTCTTTGCTTTTGCAACTTCTGCCGATTGAACTTGAAGCCGTTCTTGTTTTTTTGCCAGATAATAAGAATAATTTCCCGTATAACGATAGACCATCTTATTGTCTAACTCAAGAATTGTATCACACACATTATCAAGGAAATATCTATCGTGTGTAACCAAAAGCAACGTACTTTTTATTGTTTTTAAATAATCTTCAAGCCATTCAATAATAGCAATATCTAAATGGTTTGTTGGTTCATCAAGTATGAGCAAATCTGGAGCAAGCATAAGAATTTTTGCCATTGCCACACGTTTTTTCTGTCCACCCGACAATTCCGATATTCTCTGTTTTGAAGGCAATTCCAACTTGGTAATTATCAAATTCACCTGTGATTCGTAGTTCCATGCATCGGTTGCATCCATTCTATCGGTTGCTTTTTGAATCAATTTTTCATCTCCCGTAGCTAATGATTGCTCGTAATCACTCATTGCAGAAAGTACATTCTGATTGGCAGAATACACTTCTTCGTACACCGAAAATGTAGATTCCAACTCTGTATTTTGGTCGAGGTAGCCAACAGAAACATCAGGTTCAAACAATACTCGCCCCGATTCTGGCATATCCATTCCCATTATTACTTTAATGAGCGTAGTTTTGCCCATTCCATTTTTTGCAACAAGTGCAATACGTTCTCCACGATTTATCACAAACGACAAATCGTCAAACAACAAATAGTCGCCGTAGTATTTTGTAATATTTTCAACCTGTAGAATTGCCAAGAGTGATTAAAGTTTAGTGATTAGTCTTTAGGACGAAGCAATGAGTCTGTATTTCTATACTAACAATTTCTTTTTTACTAATGTTAACCGACTTGTTTTTGTATTACACGACAATTTATACTCTCCCCCCATTATCAACGCATAATTCAAATCTTCGTGTCCCGAAGGGAAGTCAAACACAACAGGATAGTCATATTCGCTTACCGCATCCAATACAATATCCTCGATATCACCTTTGAATGCATCTTTCCCGTTTTTCATTCCACTCATTGTGCCGACAATCAATCCCGAAATAGCAGACAATACTCCCGAATATTTTAAATTTTGCATCATTCTATCTATATGATAAAAATACTCGTTCAAATCTTCTATAAAGAGTATTTTATCAGTATAATCGTAATTAAAATCAATCGCCTGCAAACTATACAACATAGACAAATTGCCACCCACAAGTTGTCCTTGACAAGTTCCGAATCGATTACGAGAATTTGATTGTATTTTTGTTGGTTGCACTATTCCAAACAAAACATCGTGCAACGATTGTAAAGATTCATCGGTAACATGTGGAAATCCTTTTGCCATAACGCCATGAATAGATGCCACATCCAATGCATGTAATTTTGCATGAAAAATGGTTATATCGCTAAATCCAACTAACCATTTCGGGTTATCAAATAATCGCGAATAATCTATTAAATTCGCTATACGAATAGCTCCATATCCACCTCTTGCACAAATTATAGCACTAATAGAATCGTCATCTATCATTGCTTGCACATCTGAAGCCCTATCAACGTCCGTTCCAGCAAAAACTCCGTATGAATCAAACACATGCTCTCCAACAACAACTTTCAACCCCCATGATTGTAAGGTTTTTATTGCATAATCTATTGAATCACTTGAAATTGGTCCTGATGGAGAAACAATTCCAACGGAATCACCTTTTTGTAAAAAATTGGGTTGTATCATACCTCTAAGAAAAACGCTGCAAGGTAAAATTTTCTTCGCGATTTTGAAAATAAATGCACAATTTGCTTTAAAGTATAGGTTTTAGGAATCTGTTTTTAGTGAACATTTTTTCTTTATCGTAAAATTGATTTCTCTAAGAGAATCGTCTGACAACTAGCAACTGATAATTAAATTACAACCAAGATCTATCTCATACAAAAATTATACTAACAATCTATATCTCTTTCCTTTCGAAAATTATATCTTTGTATTCCGAAAATCAGAATGAGAGCAATGAAACGATTTACTACATTTTTTATACTTAATATATTCGTCTTTTTCAGTGCATTAGCGCAAAATATTTCTATCACAGTTGATGCGCCAAAAGTTGCAGAAGAAGGAAATGTTTTTCACGTCCGATATTCGATAAATACAGACCCAGGAAGTCAGTTTTCTATAGAAACATGTAATGAAATACAAGCCTCTGGACGACCACAAACAAGTACGAGCAATAGCATTAGTATTATCAATGGGAATATTACAAAAAACTATACATACACAGAAACTCGTCAATTTCGGGCAACAAAAAAAGGATCTTTTCCTATTCCAATTGCAAGTGTAAAAATTGATGGAAAAACATATAAAAGTAAGGCGCAAACTATTGAAATTGTTGACAATACAACATCGGCAAATGCTGCACAACAAACACAACAACACATGCGTCAACAAAATCAAAACAATTA
>JAZRVS010000028.1:0-38256 GCA_045599365.1 Bacteroidales bacterium | reverse complement strand
GATTATTCATCATACGGAGCCGAATTTATTGCAAACTATCATTTTTGTAACATTATTGTTCCAATTTCAACTGGATTACGAGTTGGCTACAAGAATAACGATAAAAAAATATTCTCAGAAATACTCTTTTCCCTCAATTTTGATAGTCTATAACACAGAGTTGCCAGGCAAATCTCTTTGAGGGACCTACTTTCCTTCATGGAAATTAGATAGAAAACTGCCAACTGATACCTAACTACAAATAATTGTGCAACCAACTCATATAATGAATCAAAAAAAAATATTGTACTATCAATAAATTCCTTCATTGTTTGTATTGAAATACAATTAGATTTTTGTATCTTTGACTCCAAGTTATTAGAGTAAACAAACCTATGTGGCTCTATAACTATTAAACAAAAAAGAATTTATAAAATATAAATTGTTGAATATGAAACGATTAGCACAATTAGTAGTAAGTCTAGTTTTACTTTCAAACGTAACTTTTGCAGGACATGGTGGTATAGGCGAAAAATTATTTTTTCAACTTGGTGGAACTATTGCTGCTGACGTAACAAATATGACAGGTCATTTTTTGATGCCAGATAACAAAACTAAATTTGAGTTTTCAAATTTGCACATCAACTACGCTACAATAATGGCAGTTGGGCGTATCAATTTCTTGGAAATGACAAACAACTCATCATTAGACTTGGCTGTTCGTCCTTGTTTTGGATTTGGTAAGTACACAAATGATGACGCAAATGGTAATGCAGCAATGCTTCGTATTCCAATAACTCTTGATTTCAACTCTGGTGCAGCAGCAACAGTTTCTACAAGAGCTAAAACAGGTTTCTCTTTTGGTGCGGGTATTGAGCTTACAAAATATCCTTTAGTAAATGCTATGACAATGGCTGATGAAGGTAAAGGAACAGGTATAAAGAAAACAATTGATTTCAAAACACCTATGTTTATTCAACCAGTTGCAGTATTTGGTATCAAATTCTTCGGGAAACACTACTATTGCCGTGAATTAAATTTCAAAGCGTCTTTCCTTCCATCAAAGGATATGGAGAACAAAGAAGTTGACAATGAGAACAATTACACTCACAAAGCAAAAGATTTTCAATCTGTTGGATTGATGATTTCATTCCTTCAATATTTGAATTATTAATACTTTTACATAATACTAAAGAAGCCGGGTCATTCCGGCTTTTTTTATGTTTTCAATTATGTGGATTCCACTCGTTATTTTTTCGGCACTATTTCTTGGCATTTACGATATTTTCAAAAAAATTTCAGTAAAAGAAAATGTTGTAGTATTGGTATTACTCATTTCTTCTGGAACATCGCTATTGATGTTTCTTCCTCTTATAGGAATATCACTATTCTCCCCCGATACGTTACAAAACTCTCTTTTTTTCATTCCTTTTACCAATTGGCATGACCAATTCTTAATATTTATTAAAAGTGTTATCGTTCTATCATCTTGGATATTTTCATTTTATGCAATGAAATATTTACCAATTTCTATTGTCGGGCCAATACGATCATCTGCTCCTATGTGGACACTTATCGGTGCGGTACTCGTACTACAAGAATCCCTCAATTCAAACCAATGGTGCGGAATTCTACTCATCATTTGCAGTTTATTTATTTATTCGTTTTTAGGCAAAAAAGAAGGTATCAATTTTTCTAAAAACATCTGGATTATATTCATCTTTTTGGGGACAATTCTCGGTTCTGTGAGTGCTTTGTTTGACAAATACCTTATTGCTCAATGTGCAATTCCAAAAATGGAAGTGCAAGCATACTTTTCTATATATCAATTTTTACTAATGATACCAATAACTCTTATTTTATGGTATCCCAAACGAAAAGAAAAAGAATTTCATTGGCGATGGCCGATTCCTCTTATTGGAATTTTTCTTGTTTTTGCAGATTTCTTTTACTTCTACGCAATAAGTATCCCAGGAGCTCTTATCGCTGTAATATCTGCTATTCGACGAAGTAACGTCATTATTTCGTTTGCAGCAGGTGCGTTCCTCTTCCACGAACAAAACATACTCAAAAAGACACTGGTGTTATTAGGTGTTCTTGCAGGAATTGCAATTTTGTATATTGGGAAGTAACCTAATAATTGATGATTAAAGCCAAGTCATTCCAAAATTGCGGATATGATTTTGCTACGCATTCTGGATTTTCTATCTCTATTGGCTGCTTTGCCAACAAAGCAGCAACAGCTCCAGCCATAGCAATTCTATGATCGTTATTTGCATGCATTTTTCCGCCATGCAACATTCTACCATGCACAAACATTTCATCATCGACCAAATCAATTCGCGTACCAACTTTTGCAAATTCTTTTTGTAATACTAATGCTCGATTACTTTCTTTATGTGCAAGACGAGAAACACCCTTTATTTTTGTAATTCCATTGCAATGAGACGCGAGAGCAACTAATGGTGGAAACAAGTCTGGACATTCCGTTGCATCAAAATCAAACGAATTCAAATCTCCTTTAGAAACAGTAATTGCATTATCCAAAATATCAATTTTCGCTCCAACCAATCTCAATACGTCAACAATAACCTTGTCAGCTTGGTAAGAATCCAATGAGACGTTGGATACTGTTACTTTCCCATTTAAAGCCCCAGCGACTAACAAAAATGCAGCGCCACTCCAATCTCCTTCAATGGTATAATTCATTGAAGAATAATATTGCTGACTCCCAATTTCAAATCGTTCATAATTATAATTTTTCACCTCAACACCAAATTGTTTCATCATATTGAGCGTGATATCAATATACGGTTTACTCTTGAGATTTTTTACTTTCAAGACAACGTCCGTCTGAGCATAAGGCGCAGCAATCAGCAGTCCTGTAACTATTTGAGAACTCAAAGAACCATCAACCTCAGCACAACCACCACGTAGAGGTCCACACACAGAAACTGGCACATAGCCCTTATTGGTAGAAACATCAACGCCTAACTGTCGCAATGGGTTTTCAATTATATCAACAGGACGAGTTTTGAGAGAACCTTCTCCCTCTAATAGAATTTCTTCATTCCACAACGAAGCAATTGGCGAAAACATTCGAATTCCCAATCCTGCCTCACCACAATTCAACTTATGAGAATGCGGTTGTAAACCACCTTTGATTGTAACAATATTATTGTCAATTGCAACCACAGCACCTAAATCAGTAACAATTTTAAGCGCAGCATCACTATCGTTACTTGATGTATATCCATATATAGTAGAAGATCCTTTCGCCAATGCAGCAATTGCAATTGCTCTTTGCAAAACACTTTTTGAGGCAGGTGGCTCAATTGTTCCTAAAACACTTGAAGGTGAAATTATCTTGTTTTCCATATCTTCTCCAATTCTCGTAGAATTTTTTCTGATGTTTGTTGCAAAGACCGTTGTTCCGTTGAAACAACAACATGAGCTGTTTGCACATACAAATCTTTTCTTTCATTAAGTATTTTCGTCAACTTATCTTTTGGATTTTCGCCTTGCAATAGAGGTCGTTGACTAATATCCGTTCTCTTTAAAATTATGTTTGGAGATGCAAAAAACCACATGACTAAAGAATTCTCCTTCAAAAAATTCCGATTGTTTTCATGTAACACTATTCCTCCTCCACACGAAAGAACTTTTGTATTGAGAGATTTCATCTGTTTTGATAAAATAGTTGCTTCCAACTGACGGAAATAAGCCTCTCCTTTTTTAGAAAAAATCTCTGGTATAGAACATCCTTCTTCTCGAACTATCTCTTCATCAACATCCACAAAATCAAATTGTGATAATTCAGAAATTTTTTTACAATGACTCGTCTTACCAGCTCCCATTATGCCAACAGCAGATAGGATTTTTGGACAATCCGCCAATGTCGGTTTTAAAAGACCTTTACGCATAATAGAGCAATCTGGTTCTTCGTTCAAAAATATTTTGTACGAAGCAACAGCCTGATTCAGCAGCCAATCTTCAGCAGAAACAATAGAACAGCCTCTTCGTTTAGCTATTTCAACCAACAAAGAACCTTTATAGTTTGCATCAAAAATAATCTGATTTTCATGTAGCCAAGTTTCCACTATTGGATTCACATTTTGTTGTAAAGCTGAAATTATGATATCAGATTTTTCAACACAACAACGTAAATTCTCTATTTTATCGCATTGACAACCAATTACTTGTGCGAGAATCTGAGCTTTTTCAAACGTACGATTCACAATCGTTACATGAGCTCCTTGCTGTTGTAGCCCATACGCAGCAGCTTTCCCTGCTCCACCAGCGCCAATCACCAAACACGTTTTCCCTTGCAACGAAATACCAGCATCAATAAAACTTTGAACAACACCATAAAAATCAGTATTATATCCGTGTAATTTACCATCAAATTCAACTACAGTATTTACACTTTCTAATACTTTTGCTTCATCATGAACAACATCAAGATATTTCGCAATTGTTTCTTTAAAAGGAGATGTAACATTCATTCCTTTCATTCCCAATTGCTTAAAAAGATTTATTGCTTCCTCGGCTGTATCAGCCATCAAATAAAGATATGAAGCATCCAAGCCAATATGTTCAAAATGAGAATTAAACATATTGGGACTTTTGCTATGCAAAATAGGATTACCCGTAACAGCAAATACTTGTGTCATATTTCAAAAGTTGAACGAAATAACAAAAAAGATTGAACGTGTGCAAATTTTGTTAGTGATTAGTATTGAAAGAAGAGTGATTAATTCAAAAAAACTTGCTTTTGATACATATCGTTTACCATTTTTTTATACCTTTGAGAGGTTAAAATTTATGATTATGAAAAAATATATTTCTTTTTTACTTCTTTTGATTTCGGCGTATTGCGTTTCAGCACAAACAAAAATCGACGGCTTATATTATAATTTGGACGATGAAACAAAAACAGCTGTACTAACGTATAATCCTGGAGATATGGCAACTGGAGATGTGGTAATTCCTTCTACTGTTTTTTATGGAGACACATATACAGTTACTACAATTGGGGAAGCTGCTTTCGGATATTATTGTAAAGAACTAACATCTGTTTCAATTGCAGAAGGAATTGAAATAATTGAATCAAGTGCCTTTATTGATTGTTCTGCACTAACAGAATTAACACTTCCTTCATCAATTAAAAGTATCGCTAAATTTGTTATAAATGGTAGCGGTATAACAAAATTAACCGTACTTGCTACGGATGTTCCAACAATTGAGACAAAAACTTTTTCTGCCGTTGCGTCAAACATTACTTTATACGTTCCCAAAGGTTGTAAATCGAAATATGAAGCTGATGCAAATTGGAAACTATTCAAAGAAATTATTGAGATAGAAGAGCCAGAACCAGAGCCAGAGCCAGAACCAGAACCAGAGCCAGAGCCAGAAGGGCCAACAACAATACCAACTATTGGAAATAATTCTAATGTAATTATTGACAATAACACCCTTTCTGTTGCAAATGCAAAAATGATTTTTGTTTACGATGCTACAGGAAATTTCGTTGGCAAAGGCGAAAAAGTTGAAGTTACCCATTTTGGAATTTACTTTATTAAAGCTAACCAAAATGTATACAAAGTTTTTGTAAAATAACTTTTTAATAAAAGGTACGAAAGACGATGCTCGCATCGTCTTTTTTTTATTGTTGCAATAATGTATAAAGAAGAAGATTTTCGTTTTGATGCAGTTTTAGAAATTGCAAAAAAGATAGCTATAGCAGCACGTACAGCTCCCAAAGCCAAAGGAGTTGACAATATTGAAATTGCTATTTTAACCCCAAAAGACATTGAAATGTTAGCGACAAAAATGGAAGAAATTGCAGAAACAGAAGGACGAAAGTCGTTTGTTCGAGATGCAGACAATTGTCGGAAAAGCCAAGTTGTAATGCTTTTTGGAACAAAAATAGAATCACTGGGAATCAATTGTCAATTTTGTGGATTTGCAACGTGTGCTGAAAAAGACAAACACGCAGAAATTCCATGTTTTTTCAATGCCAATGATTTAGGATTAGCTATTGGTTCCGCCGTTTCTATCGCTGCCGACAATAGAATTGATAGTCGCGTAATGTACACCGTAGGATACTCGGCAAAAAAACTTGGACTACTACCCGATTGCTCCGCCGTTTTAGGATTGCCTCTTTCCGTTAGTGGCAAAAGTCCATTTTTTGATAGAAAATAATTGGTAATGATATAAATCTTGGCTGTAATTTAGTTGTCAGTTTTTAGTTGTCAAACAAAACTCTTTGTGTAATCAACTCCATTATGAAAATCAAACTGAAAACTGACTATTGATACCTGATTACAAATCTTTATGCTTCCAACGTATATAATGTTTCCAATAATAATGTACATTTGTAAGTAAATAAAAGCTTTATGAATAAAACGGTCCATACTCTTGATTTTGAAAAAATTCTTCAGATTCTCAAAGATACTGATGATAAGTACGTTTTTGAAAAAGTCAATCTCATTCCAAAAGAAGAAGATTTATTAGCAAGTTTACAAAAATACGTTGACTATGGACAGGTAAAACGTAAAGCTATTCTTGGAATTGATATTTACAAATATTCATCGTATGAGGAATTTGCACAAACATTAGTACCTTGTATGTTTAAATTGCTTTTCCGAGAAACAATAGATCGCTGCTTTAAAGACCATGCTTTCTTGTTTCAAAAATATACAAAGGTTGAATTTGAAGAAAACTTTATCAGTACTGGTGATGGTGGTTACGTTATATTCGACAATCCGCTACACGCATTGGTTTTTGCGAGCAATTTTGCCATTGTACTACGAACTTATAATTCGTTCCACTTATACCCAAAGTTGAGAAAGATTGTTGGGGGCGCAAGTGTTAGATACGCAATAACATACGACAAATTATATTATTTTGACAAAAGTCACTATGGACGAGCAATTATCAACAATGCTCGCATTTTGAGTAAAGACACCTTGAACAGATGTATTATTGACCAAAACGTATATGATTGGTTCACAATCAATATTGATGGTATGGAAAATTTGCAACTAATTACAATAGACGAAATTGCAAACATATACGAAATTCAGGGCAGTTACGACACACAAATACTTGACGAACACGACGATGCAATTTTTGGAAGAAATGTTTCACGAGAATTTGGCATTATCAATTCGGACGTTTTAAAAATTGGCGAAATCCATTCCAAGGAAGCCAATATTAGTGTGTACAACATTCACCTTCAAATTGTAAGTCGTTGGGAACGCGGCGAATCAGAACGCATGATTACTGTAAGTTTGGGGAACTTGAATACAACAAGTTTGGTGTAAAATAGACGATATTTTATTTCAAATTCCTTTATTGAACGAATGCGATACGTCACAACGTCCTAACCTAATTCTCACCTCTAATTTCGCTTTGTGCCGTACGAATCAAAATTTCGTGTATATTTGCATTGTTTTGATAAAACATATAATATGGATACAGTTTTAAGTGGCATTCGCCCTACAGGAAATTTACATTTAGGAAATTATTTTGGTGCATTGAAGAATTTCATCACCATGCAGAACGAATATAATTGCTATTTCTTTATAGCTGATTTACACTCTCTTACAACTCACCCAACACCTGAAAACATTCAAGGTAATGTTCGCCAAATTCTTGCTGAATACTTGGCTGCTGGTTTGGATCCGGAAAAAGCAACAATTTATGTTCAAAGCGATGTGAAAGAAGTTATAGAATTGTATCTATACTTGAATATGAACGCATATCTTGGCGAACTGGAGCGTTGTACTTCGTTCAAGGACAAAATCCGCCAACAACCAAACAACGTAAATGCCGGATTGTTGACATATCCAACATTGATGGCTTCCGATATATTGATTCACCGCGCCACAAAAGTTCCTGTTGGTAAGGACCAAGAACAACATTTGGAAATGACGAGAACATTTGCTGCTCGTTTCAATAGAATGTATAAAGTTGATTATTTCCCAGAACCACAAGCATTTAATTTCGGGAAACAATTGGTAAAAATTCCTGGTTTGAATGGTAACGGAAAGATGGGGAAATCAGAAGGAGAAGGAAATGCAATATTTTTGGCTGATTCTCCTGAAGCTATCCGTAAAAAAGTTATGAAAGCTAAAACAGATTCGGGACCGACAGAACCAAATCAACAAAAACCAGAAGAAATTGAAAACCTTTTCCATTTGATGCGTGCTGTTTCAAAGCCAGAAACTGTTCAATATTTTGACGATTTATACAATAAATGTCAAATACGTTATGGCGATTTGAAAAAACAACTTGCAGAAGATATGATTCAGTTTGTTGCTCCTTTCAGCGAAAAAATCAAGGAATATTTAGCTAACAAAGATTATCTTGACAAAGTTGCAAAAATGGGAGCCGACAAAGCTCGCGAAAATGCATCGAAAACAATTCGTGATGTACGAGAAATAATTGGTTTCAAGCCATTCTAATTTTAAGAATCAATTTAACGAAAATATACAATTAAGCTCTATTCGTAAATTGAGTTCGAGTGCTTTTTTGTATTTTTTCCAAAAAATTCGTTTCAAATTTCGTCTTTCAAAAAATATATGATACATTTGTAAGTGTCATAAAGACACTAACTATTAAATTTTCAAACTATGGCTAATAAAGAATTTTTTCCTGGTATAGGTAAAATCAAATTTGAAGGTAAAGACAGCAAAAATCCTATGGCTTTCCGTTACTACGATGCAAACAAGATTGTGATGGGAAAAAAAATGAGCGAATGGTTGAAGTTCGCTATGGCATGGTGGCATACTCTTGGTGCAGACGGAAGCGACCAATTTGGCGGTGGGACAAAATCATTTCCTTGGAACACAAGTTCAGACCCAATGCAAGCGGCAAGAGATAAAGCTGATGCAGGATTTGAATTTATGCAAAAAATGGGTATTGAATACTATTGTTTCCACGATGTTGATTTGGTAAAAGAAGCTGATTCTGTTGAAGAATACGAGAAAAATTTCAAAGAAATTGTTGCGTACTTAAAACAAAAACAAGCTGAAACAGGCATCAAAAACCTTTGGGGAACAGCAAATGTTTTCGGTCATAAACGCTATATGAATGGAGCTTCAACAAATCCAGACTTTGATGTTGTAGCACGCGCAATTGTTCAAATTAAGAATTCTATTGACGCAACAATTGAACTTGGTGGAACGAACTATGTTTTCTGGGGCGGTCGCGAAGGTTATATGTCGCTTTTGAATACTGATATGAAACGTGAAAAAGAACACATGGCAACTATGTTGACTATGGCTCGTGATTATGCTCGTGCAAAAGGCTTCAAAGGAACATTCTTGATTGAACCAAAGCCAATGGAACCTACAAAACACCAATATGATGTTGACACAGAAACTGTTATTGGTTTCTTGAAAGCTCATAATTTGGATAAAGATTTCAAAGTAAATATCGAAGTAAATCACGCCACTTTGGCAGGACACACATTCGAACATGAATTGGCTTGTGCAGTTGATGCAGGAATGCTTGGTTCCATTGATGCAAATCGTGGCGATTATCAAAATGGTTGGGACACAGACCAATTCCCTATTGACAACTTTGATTTGATTCAAGCTATGATGCAAATCATTCGTAACGATGGTTTCAAAGATGGGGGAACAAACTTTGACGCAAAAACTCGTCGCAACTCAACTGATTTGGACGACATTTTCATTGCACACATTTCTGCAATGGATGCAATGGCTCGCGCATTGGAAAATGCAGCTGAATTGTTAGAAAAATCACCAATCAAAAAAATGGTTGCCGACCGATACGCAAGTTTCGACAATGGTTTAGGTAAAAAATTTGAAGAAGGAAACATGACATTTGAAGAAGTGTACGAATATGGCAAAACCGTTGGTGAACCAAAACAAATCAGCGGAAAACAAGAACTGTTTGAAGCGATAGTAAATATGTATTGTTAATAATTGAATCTTTAAGAAGTAAGAAGTGTCTTACTTCTTTTTTATTTAAAATAACTCTTATGGGCGGTAGTAAATTATATCTTTTCAGCATTGTGTTGGTGGCTGTCATCGGTGGATTGCTCTTTGGGTACGACACAGCGGTAATTTCTGGAGCAGAAAAAGGTTTGCAGGCATTCTTTTTGTCGGCAACAGATTTCACGTACACTGATGGTTGGCACGGGATTACATGTTCAAGCGCTTTAATCGGTTGTATCATAGGTAGTGCGATTTCTGGTTTGTTAGCAACAAGATTTGGCCGAAAGAAATCTCTTTTTGTTGCTGGAATTTTATTTTTCCTATCGGCACTTGGTTCGTGGAGACCAGAATTTTTGTTATTCAACTACGGAGAGCCAACATTTGGTTTGTTGTTAGCATTCAATTTCTATCGTATTATTGGCGGTATAGGTGTTGGTTTGGCATCGGCAATATGTCCGATGTACATCGCCGAAATTGCGCCAGCAAATATGCGTGGCACTTTGGTATCGTGGAACCAATTTGCAATCATTTTCGGTCAGTTAGTTGTTTATTTCGTAAACTTCGTGATTATGAAAAATCACACTATCACCGACGTTGTTGATGCCGAATGGTATATGGCAGAAGGTTGGAGGACTATGTTTGTAAGCGAAGGTTTTCCCGCAGGAGTATTCGCGCTTTTGATTTTAGCAGTTCCTGAAACACCTCGTTTCCTTGCTATGAATGGCAACAACGACAAAGCAATGCACATTTTATCTCGTATAAATGGCGAAGAAAAAGCAAAAGGTATTCTTGCCGAAATACACGAAAGTGCCACAGAAAAGACAGAAAAAATATTCACCTACGGCTTTCTTGTGATTTTTGTGGGAATTATGGTCAGCGTGTTTCAACAAACGGTTGGCATCAATGCTGTTTTGTACTATGGACCACGAATTTTTGAAGAAATGGGCATGGATGACCCTATGACAGTGCAAGTTATTATGGGTATAGTGAATATTGCCTTTACACTTTTGGCAATATTTACGGTTGAAAAAATCGGAAGAAAGCCATTGCTTATTGTTGGTTCGCTTGGGATGGCAATTGGAGCTTTAGGCGTAATGGTTTACTTTATGCTTGGCGGATTTGAAGGCTCGTTGCCAGGATTATTTGCAGCAACAAGTATTATGATTTACACAGCAAGTTTCATGTTTAGCTGGGGACCTATTGCTTGGGTTTTAATAGCAGAAATTTTCCCTAATACAATCCGCGGTGCTGCCGTTGCTGTTGCAGTTGCGTTCCAATGGATATCAAATTTTGCCGTGAGTTCGTCATTTGTTTCTATGTTGAACTGGTCTCCTGCGGGAACATATTTAATCTTCGGACTTGTATGCATTATTGCTGCTACTTTCGTTTGGAAACTTGTTCCAGAAACCAAAGGGAAGACATTGGAAGACATGACAAATCTTTGGAAGAAAAAACAATAACGACATTATTGAAATACGGTTCAACAATTCACCAAAAAGGAAAGGAGATGCTTCACATCTCCTTTCCTTTTTTAGTGCACGAGACGGGACTCGAACCCGTATGCTATGAAGCACATGCTCCTGAAACATGCTTGTCTACCAATTCCAACACTCGTGCAATAAACAATTAACTTTCCTCACAATTTTCTTTTCTAAATATTTCACGAAATGTTTTATCTATCCGTGAGCAATAAACAACTGAATTATTGGTTTTATAAGAAGATTCTCCTGCGGGAACAAACATTCTTTGTATTCCTAATTTTGCAGATTCTTTTATCCTTTTTTCTACTTGAGTAATTGTTCGTATTTCACCAGTTAAACCGACCTCACCCGCAAAGCAATAACTACTTGGTATATAGAAATCAAACAACGAAGAAAGAATTGCTGCAACAACCGCCAAATCTATTGCAGGATCTTGCACTCGAATTCCACCCGCAATATTGATAAAGACATCTTTAGTATATATCTTGACTCCAAGACGTTTTTCAATTACGGCAAGTAACATATTTAGTCTTTTTCCATCAAATCCATTAACTGTACGTTGAGGCGTACCATACGCAGCCGTACTCACTAATGCTTGAACCTCTATCATAAGAGGACGAATACCTTCCATTACCGATGCAATGGCGACACCACTCAATTTTTCTGGATTGCCACTCAACATTATCTCGGATGGATTTGTAACCTCTTTCAAGCCACTCTGAACCATTTCAAAAATGCCAATTTCAGCAGTAGAACCAAATCTATTTTTATTGCTACGCAAAATTCTATACACATTTTGCATATCGCCCTCAAATTGCAAAACCACATCAACCATGTGTTCCAAAATTTTTGGACCAGCAATACTTCCTTCTTTATTGATGTGCCCAATCAAAATCATTGGTATATGAGTTTGCTTTGCCAATTCAATTAACAAATTTGACGTTTCTCGAATTTGCGACACACTACCTGGAGAAGCATCAATATCAGGATGTTTCAGTGTTTGAACAGAATCTACAATTACTAATTCAGGTTTAAAATCTTTTATTTCCTGAATTATTGCAGCAACATTTGTTTCACTATAAATAAAACAACTATTTGAAGGAACATTCAATCGTTTTGCTCTCAAGAAAATTTGTTGCGGACTTTCCTCTCCCGATACGTACAAAACTTTTTTTTGTAACGAAACTGCAACTTGCAAAAGCAATGTTGACTTTCCAATACCAGGTTCTCCGCCGAGCAAAATAACCGAACCAGGAACAATTCCACCACCGACAACTTGATCTAATTCTCGTATCCCTGTAGGAATTCTTTCTATATGTTCCACTGGAATATCCAACAAATTTGTTGGTTTAACCGAACCATAAACTATAGTACTTGATTTTGAAATAGAAGAATCTATTACCTCTTCTTGTACTGTATTCCACGAATTACAAGACGTACACTTTCCCATCCACTTAGGGAATTGTGCGCCACAACTTTGACAAATAAAAATAGTTTTAGATTTAGCCACAATGCTTATTTTCTAAATTCTCTTCGCATAAATGCAGCTTGAGTGTCGCCATTAAGCCATTCTGTGCGATTGACAACCAAGTATCGATTATTGCATTTTTCAACACGCCAAATACCATTTAATGTCAAATCTCCCAAACCTTTTATTTTTATATACGGAGTAACAAGAGAACGAGTAAAGACATCATACGTACCTTTATCGGGGATACTATCTCGTTGGTAGAGATCTAAAACCTCCAACGTGCCGTCAGAATAAAACTTCCAATACGCACCTTCTGGCCACATATTTTCGGAACCAATCTCAGTCTCGATATACCACGTCCCAACTAACTTAGATTCTGTTCGTTTAGCACAACTAGTTCCTAATAATAGTGCTAACAACGTATATAGTATTATCTTCTTCTTCATAACTGCAACTAAAACAAGGACAAATATATAATTTTCTATTGAAAAATTACTTCATTGAATAATCATATTCAATTTTTGCGTACCGAATATCCTTATCACTAGCACTTGCTTTCGGAAACTTAGCTGTCATAGCTGCTCGTCGCGCTGCATCTTGACATTCTGTTGAAAGTGCGCCAGCAATAGTTTTGTCTATTTTTATTACGTTGCCTTCTCTATCAATTAACAACTCAAAACTAATTGGTGTATTACAATCATAGGTTTTTTCTGTAATTTTTCCTCCTGACATATCTCCTTTCCCAAACGGATTTCCTCTTGAACCTTTAGAATTTCCACCAATAGAACCATTGGGAGCTCCTGCGTGTCCGTCCTTTACACCTGTTTCAGAATTACCACCTGTCCCCGTACCGTTACCACTATTTTGTGCAAAATTTTTATTTGCTCGTTCCTGTTGCTGACGAATCCAATCTTGTTGAGCTTTTTCCTCTGGCGTTAACTCTTTTTCTGTAGTTTTATCAACAGATTCATTCTTTTTTTCATCTTGTTTTTTCACTTGAACTACAGATTCGGATTCTTGCGTAGCAACTGTTCTTGGTGCTGTTTCTTGAGGAACTGATTCAACTTCTTTTGGTGTCGATTCTGATTGGACGATTTCATTTGGAGCTGCCTCCTCGCCCATAACCATTTCACCAAAATCAATAACAATTCCATCTGGTTCTGGGAACTCAGTTTTAGGAGCGGAGAAACCACATAATAATAAGATAATCAAAACAATGCCATGAAAGACAATTGTTCCAATTATACCATATTTATTGTTATCAAGTTTCATTACGGTTGAGTTGCCAATGTAAATTTCCAACGATTTCTATTAGCGATTTCCATTATTTTTACGGTTTCCCCAGTGGGAACAGTTTTATCAACACGTAAAACAATTGCTGGTTCTTCTTGACCCGCCAATTCCTGTTTTAGGCGCGACTCCAAATTATCAAAATCAACAATATCCTTATTTACAGCAAATCGCAAATTTTCATCAATTGAAACGGAAACATGAGGAATCAATTTCACTTGCGAAGTGCTTTGAGGCAACGAAACCTGCAATCCATTAGGCGCAATTTGTGTTGACGTAACCATAAAAAATATAAGCAACAAGAATACAATATCCGTCATTGACGACATATTGAAACTCGTGCTTATTTTATTTCGTGCTTGAATTGCCATTATGCAACAGGAGTATTAAGTAAATCAATAAATTCTGTTGTTCGTAACTGCATTTTATTTACTATTTTTCCTATTTGAGCAGAAAGGATATTGTATCCTAACATAGCGACAACACCAACAATCAAACCTGCGACGGTTGTTACCATTGCCGTATAAATACCATTTGACAACATTGAGATACTGAAGTTTCCTCCAGCATTTGCCATATCGTAAAATGCAGTAATCATACCTAAAACTGTTCCCAAGAATCCTATCATAGGACCAACACTTGAGATTGTCGCCAACAATGGTAATCCTTTTTCCAACTCCGCAACTTCCAAATTACCAACATTTTCAATTGATTCTTTTACGTCACGTGTTTCTTTTCCCAAAAGAGTAATACCCTTATCAATCATTCGAGCAACAGGAGAATCGGTACTTCTACAGCGAATGTGTGCTTCTTCAAATTTTTCTTGAGAAACGAAATTTTTCACATCATTCATAAAATTCACATCTTCTTTAGCTGCTTTTGAGATTGCCATTGCACGTTCAACGATAATGTACACGGCTATAATAGAAAGAATGGCAAGAACAATCATAATCCAACCACCCTTTACAGCCATATTCCAGAAAGACAACTCTTCGGCTGTTTCCACAACCGTTTCAGCTACCACAGCAGATTGCTCCACCGCGATATCCATCATAGTCATTATTGATGCTAAAATCATAATATTAGAAGATTACAGACTCTAAATAAATACAAGCAACACCAGCAAAATAACCAACCAATGCCAACCAACTAATTTTTTTCAAATACCAAATGAAATCAATTTTTTCCAATCCCATTGCGGCAACACCAGCTGCCGAACCAATAATCAAAATAGAGCCTCCAGTTCCAGCGCAGTATGCAAGCATTTGCCAGAATGTACCATCCACAGCAAATTCAGCAACCGAAGGATCTACAGCGTACATACCCATTGAAGCTGCTACAAGAGGAACATTGTCGATAATAGAAGAAAGTACTCCAATTACACTATCAATAACATAAACATTCCCTCCTGTTATTTCTCGTAACCATTCTGACAAATGTCCCAACTGACCAGCAGCACCAAGTGCACCGACAGCAGTTAAAATACCCAAAAAGAAGAAGATTGTAGATGTTTCTACACGTTTTAAACATTGACCTACATTCAACAATCTACGACGCTTTGCACGAGACATTAATGTCTGGAACTGAGCAATTAACCATAGAATACCCAAACTCAACAACATACCCATAAATGGAGGCAGGTGCGTTAATGTTTTAAATATAGGAACGAACAATAACAAAGAAACTCCTAAAATTAAGAAGCCCAATTGCTCTCCATGTGTCGTTAAAGCAGCTTCTTCTTCCACTGCTTTTGGACGTTCCAACTCACCTTTCATTGTGAATGATAGAATAATTAAAGGAACAACCATTGATACTAAACTTGGGATAAAAATACCAGTAATAATCTTTGATGCAGTAATTTGACCGCCAATCCACAACATAATAGTTGTAACATCACCAATTGGAGACCAAGCACCACCAGCATTTGCTGCAATTACGACAATACTTGCAAAAATCCATCGTGTTTCTTTATCGCCAATCAATTTACGAAGTAATGAAAGGATTACAATTGTTGTAGTTAAATTGTCAAGTACAGCAGACATAAAGAACGTCAAAACAGAGATAAGCCACATCAACTTAACTTTATTCGTAGCGTTAATTTTATCTGTTATGACTTTGAAACCATTGTGACGGTCAACGATTTCAACAATAGTCATTGCTGCGAACAAGAAGAACAATGTTTGAGATGTTTCTGCAAGGTTCTCGTTCAACTTGCTTAAAATCTCACTTCTGAATAACTCTGGCGCAATACCAGATTCGTTCCCAAAAGCGATAAACACAGTCCACGTTAAAACGCCAATAATCAAGGCAACTGCCGATTTATCAAGTTTCAAAGGATGTTCCAAGGCAATACACAAATAGCCGAGGACAAAAATCACAACCATAATTGTTGAATACATACGTAAAGAGATTTAAATTTATACTACGATTGCAAAAATACGTAATTTACGTACGAAATAAAAAAATCGATGAACTTTTTTGTTTACACGATGAATAAAATTTTCATTATAGTCATAAACTTACTCTACACTCTTTTGCAAAGCCTTTTCCCAACGATTAAACGCATCTACATAAGATTGTTTATTATTTTCGTCTGGTTCAATTGTTTCCAATTTTTTCAAAGTAGCAAATGCCTCATCAAATGATTTATAATAACCGATTCCAATACCAGCCCCACGAGCAGCGCCAACTGATCCGTCTGTATTGTATAATTCGATTGTTGCGCCAGAAATACTTGCCAATGTTTTTCTAAAAATTGGACTTAAAAACATATTTGCTTTTCCAGCTCGAATAATTGTCGGATTTATTCCTATTTTTTTCATAATCTCCATTCCGTAGTGGAAAGAGAATGCAATACCTTCATGTGTTGCTCGAATTAAATGCGCAACAGAATGCATCGTCAAACTTAATCCAGAAATCGTTGCATTCACATTTTTATCTTGCAAGACACGTTCTGCTCCGTTTCCAAACGGAAGTATAGACAAACCATTTGAACCAATTGCAATTGAAGCTGCCAATTCATTCATTTCATCGTACCCCAAATTGGGACACACGGTTTTATGTAACCACGAATTCATTATTCCCGTTCCGTTAATACACAATAATACTCCCAGACGAACTGATTCTTTTGAATAATTCACATGTGCGAACGTATTTACACGTGATTTAGTATCGTATTTTATTTCATCGGTTACACCATACACGACACCCGAAGTACCAGCTGTTGTTGCTATCTCTCCAGGATTTAACACATTAAGAGACAACGCGTTATTTGGCTGATCTCCTGCACGATAAGCTATAGTTATATTCGTATGCAATCCCAATTCTTTCGCAACCGATTCGCTTATCTTACATTGAGGCCCAAACGTAGGAACTACATCTGACAATAAATCCTTGTCTATACCATAATAATCTAACAAAAAACTTGCCTGTTGCGCGTTCTTGAAATCCCAAAACATACCCTCCGAAAGCCCAGAAATGGTTGTCTGAATTTCTCCAGAAAGTTTCATTGCTATATAATCGCCAGGTAACATTACCTTATATATCTTAGAATACAATTCTGGTTCATTTTCTTGTATCCACCGTAATTTTGATGCAGTAAAATTTCCTGGGCTATTTAACAAATGAGACAAACACTCTTCTTGTCCAATTTCTGAAAATGCTGTTGCTCCAATATGAGTTGCTCGACTATCACACCAAATTATAGCAGGGCGAAGAACATTTTTATTTTTGTCAATACATACTAAGCCATGCATTTGATACGAAATACCTATAGCAGAAATCTCCTCGACATTCACTTGTGATTTTTGTAGGACCTCGGCAAGTGCCATCTTCAAATTGTTCCACCATTCTTCTGGATTTTGCTCTGCCCACCCAATTCTCTGAGCAACAATCGACATTTCCGATTTTGGATAAAATGCAGAAGATGAACAAATTCCAGAATCGCCATTTACCAATGAAACTTTAACTGATGAACTGCCAATATCAAAACCTAAGAAAAACATATTTTAGTGTTTAGTGATTAGTGATTTTTTCAAAATGAGTACCATCTTTACTCTTTTTTGGGAGTAACCCTAATTTCTTTTTTTTCTCGTAATCTGCTTTTTTTTGCAAATACTCTTCATATTTCTTTTCTAAATAATTGTCGGCCACGATGATAGTTTAAGATTAGTGT
Organism: Bacteroidales bacterium; assembly: GCA_045599365.1. Classification (GTDB taxonomy): domain Bacteria; phylum Bacteroidota; class Bacteroidia; order Bacteroidales; family UBA1715; genus UBA1715. The sequence goes on along the minus strand of JAZRVS010000028.1, from coordinate 19,890 downwards.
TTTGTATTCTTTAAGGATTTCAATATAGGAACTACTGATACCTAACAACAAACGATTATACTAACATTTTGTATATTGTTTCCTTCAGTCCTTTTTAATTCTATAAAAATTTTATTGTTTTACAAATTGGCTAACATACGTTTCTCCCGATTGCTTTTTTACAATGACAGTATATATGCCAACGGGCAATCGCGACACATCCACATCTGCACTCGTTGAATGGCTCAATAGAACTCCATTTCGGGAATATATGTCTACCGATTTCATGTTTGAAACTGAAATATGTAATTCTGACTTACAAGGATTTGGATAAACAATCTGAACATTAGAAACGAATGGTACTGATGTTGCCATTTTTTCTTGTATTTTCAAGTTGTCAATTGCCCAGCCCCAAGCATAATTCGTTGCATCTGACTGCAAACGAAAACGAACATAGACAGTATCTCCCGTGCGGAAATACTTGTTTTCCAACAAATTAATTGTGTGTTGTCTAAACAATGTTGAATCACCAATAGCTAAACTATTTTCGTTTCCATCCTCGTTTTTCGTGTTTGAATAATACCTTGACTTCCAATCATTTGAAAGTTGCGAATCCCACCCAACTTTGCCCAATGCATACCAATTACCACTCTCAATATTTTTTGAAGCCTCAACAATCACATAATCCCAAAAACCAAATGTCCCATATTCTATACCAACTTTGCCAGGCTCTACCAAGACCACCTCATCAAAAGTCATTATTGCTGGATTTGAAGCAATAATAATTGGTTGTTTTAACATCGCCGTATATTGGTTATATTTTCCATCAACACCAGTATAGGCATACGGATGTGCGGTATGCAATGCATTATTGCTAAATCCATCTATTTTTTCAATAGAACATTTATCCAAAATAAATAAATCTAACGCCTCATCATCGTCAAAATTCGTAACGAAATACGTCATTGGAATCTTTGGTTCTTCAATTTCCACAAACTGCCAACCGTCATTGCCATTATTACTATCAAAACAAGTCTCATTTCCCGCGGCATCTAACGCAAATATTCTATATCTCAAAATATCGCCAGCCGTCAATACTTGGGCAATTGAAACAATTGCCGTTGCCATATCTCCGTCCAAAATAAAATCCACGCGAGAAGTATCTCCTTCTCCAATTTGATACTCAACATAAGCCTTATCAACAGCGAAATTATCCGAAATTGAAGCAACAATATCAAACTCATTTTGATTTGATAATACAATCTGAACTGGAGTATGAGTGATTTCAGGAGCAATAGCATCTACACCAACAAACACCGTATAATATGGGAATGATGGATTTTTTGGCAAAATCAACGAATCACCATTTGTTGTTACCGACAAAATATTATAAGAAACTGTGTGATCAAATTGGAACGATGGTATTTTAGCTTCAAACATTTGATTTTCAATATTATACAACGCTTGCAATTTTACAAAATGACTTCCATCATCAAACGAATAAAAAACAAATTGTGCATCATCATTTCGTAAAGAATCTCTCACACCAAACGAAATAGTTAACTCATCAGACAAATTGGAATTATTTTTAGGTGATGAATGAGCAATAAAATAATCGTTCCAACCAATATCTGCAAGCATTCCAAGTGTGGCAACATCAGGTTTATGAATAATCTCTGTTGACCGCAACACTGGTGTCATCAACTCATAACCACTACCCGTTTGATAACGATTTTCGTCTAAGTGATATGCAGTAGAACCACTATTAAACTTCGTTGGTGCATACAATTCCAAATATTCTCCACAAAACGCATAGGCAAACTGTCCACCCCAGAACAAACTATCTGAACAAAGCACATCATTTTTTATTGTAAACGGAGTTAATTTGTATTGTAGGATTTGAGACTTGGTTGAATCGCACACAAATACATCATATATAGTAGGAGATGGGAATTCGGTTGATTCCAAAGTTTCTTCTGTAATATTTCCTATCAAACCAAGTCCATGTGCAAGTTCGTGAATCAATGTCGTTGCCAAATCATACTGACCATCTGCGGGAGATGCGTCAACATCCAACGACCAATTCATATTCTTGTTTATAACGACTTCAACATCAGGATTAGTGCCATTTAAATTTGTTCCTTTTATCTTTTCTGCCAATGCGGCAGGATAATAGATTCCATTAAATGAGTAATACGTTGTTGGTTTAGCATAGGCATTTACATTTGATTTCAATTCCTGCCACGAAACGCTCACATTTATTGGCACACTCGTTGTAATATATTGACTCCAAACCGATGTACAATACTCCATAACAGACAACACTCCAGGAGGGACTTCTTTTCCTGAAATAGCAAAAACATTTTCAGAATTCTTTTCTGCCTGAACAAAAGAGAAAGTCAACAGGAAAGAGAAGAATAAAGTCGTTATTTTAAATATACGAGTCACCCTTTTTGAATTTTATATCGTTTACAAATTGACGTATTTTTTGTTCGTCATCTCGTTTACAAATCAACAATCTATCGGCAGAATCAACAACAATAAAATTTTCAAGTCCATCTATTACAGCCAATTTCTTGTTTGGTATAGACACCATACAATTCTTTGATTCATAAATCATTACATTCGAGCCAATAATAGCATTTTCTTTATCATCTTTTTCGGCATTATCATAAAGTGCACCCCACGTACCAAGGTCGCTCCAACCGAAATGAGATTGCAAGACAAACACATTTTCGGCTTTTTCCATAATTCCATAATCTATAGAGATATTTGGACATTCCGAATAAATATCATCTAAAACGAATAATTCTGATTGAGATTCAAACAATTCATAGACTTTCGGCAAGTATTTTTTGAATGCGTCATCAATAGACTGCAATGACCACAAGAAAATACCCGAATTCCAAAAGAAATCGCCACTTTTCAAGAACATTTTGGCAACTTCCAATTCTGGTTTTTCCGTAAAAGTTTTTACATTATTGATTTTATGACCTTCCAAATCACAAATTTCTTCTCTCAATTGAATATAGCCATAACCTGTATCAGGACGAGTTGGTTTTATACCAAGAGTTAGCAAAGCATTATTTTTTTCGGTAAAATTCCAGCCAGCTCGAACCGTTTCCAAAAACTCTTCTTCGTTCAAAATTAAATGATCTGAAGGCGTTACAATAATATTTGCATCTTTTGAACGCTTACGAATTTCGTGATTACCATACGCAATACAAGGAGCCGTATTTTTTCGTAATGGCTCTTTTAATATTTGATACGGATATAATTCAGGAAGTTGTTTCAATACGATTTTTTCATATTGAGCATTTGTAACTATATAAAAATTTTCTGGGGGAACGATTTTTTTCATTCGTTCATAAGTCAACTGCAAAAGAGTTTTCCCAACTCCAAGAATATCAAGAAATTGCTTCGGTGTAGCAGATGTACTTAAAGGCCAAAAACGACTTCCTACGCCACCTGCCATTATCACACAAAAATTGTTACTATTCATAAAATCAAATCTTTATTGAACAAATATAAAGATTTATCTTGATAAAATAGGCTAAAATGGTATTTATGTTTGGATATCCTTTTTATTTCTTCACTTGGGATTATACTTTGCATTACTCATAATTTCTTGCGATGAAGTAATCATAAATAAATCCTCCAATGTTTTTTCAGGATTATTTTGCATATATGATTCAACAATTTTAAAACCAACCCATTGCCCCACTCGAGACGGAGACTCCTTAGTAAAAACAACCGTAAAAGGTCCATCATCTAAAAATCGTTTTTGAATCATATAATCTGTTGTGAACAAAAGATTTCCACTTCCAACGAAATATTTCCAGAACTCACATTCTGATTTTTCGCAAAATTCCATTTGCTTCGCTGAATAACCCCACAAAACAGAATCAGGTTCGTCGGGCAACATACATTTTACGAAATATTGATACCGACCACATTGCAACATTTTAGCTAATAGATAATCTTCCGTAAATGCATTAGGAAAATCATTTTCAGCCATTGAACGCATCAAATCTGGGACTAATTTTTCAGGCCGTAAATTTCTACGTATATATGACTCCATATTCATTGACGTATACAAACCACAATCGGCACCAATATATTTATCTATCCCAATTGCAATTAAATTTGAATCTATTGCCATCGAATAATTTACACCTGTAATAAATGTACAAAATTGCGGAATTTCTGGATTAGGAAAATAATATTTATAATATTGTAATGCCTTGTGAATCTTTTTGTTGTACGTTGACTCATTGACTTTAAAAGAGCTATCACTCAACACATACAATTCTGCAATCCAACGATCTTCGACAAATTGCTTTGCAATCGCGCTTCTATTCGTATCTTGGATATCGAAATTTTTACGAATGTCGAACAAATAAGTATCAAAAAATTGTCCGTATGTTTTGTTAAGAGTATTTTCGACATTGCGTGTTGAATCATTTGCGAGTTGTTCAATCTCGCTATGAAATGGCAAAATAGAATATTCGACATCAATATGTGACACCTTTTTATGATACGGATTTTTGTCGCACGAAGAGAAAACAAACAACGACAACAACGTAATAAAGAAAATATTTTGTTTCATCGCGGTAAAATTGTTGTCAAAGGTACGAAAGAATTTTACTTCTTCCTATTTTTATTTTCTTTGGCTAATTGCTTTTGCAACGCAGCGGCGCGTTCCCTTTTCCTTTTTTCTAAATGGAGAACTAGTGTTTCTGGGGTTGTACTCCAGCGTTTATGCATCCAAATCCATTGATTTGTATTTTCACGGACAATAGATTCAATTACATCATTATGTATTTGAGTATTATGTTTCAAATCGTAGTCCTTATCGCCAGAAATTTCCATTGGAACTTCTGGCATAATTTTCAACAAATACGTTCCATCATCATTTCGTACAGTGTACATTGGTACAATTGTAGCGCCACTATCCAAAGCCAATCTTGCACAGCCGAGTGGTGTATATGCACGATGTCCGAAAAACTGCAAAAATTCCCCTCGAATATTTTTGCTATCTTGATCAATCATTATTATCATACAATCGCCATTGTTTAATGCTTCCACCAATTTTTCATAGCAATGGTCTTGACGCGAAAAATTCTTCATTCCTCGTGTTTCTCGCATTTCTATCATCAATTTGTTGAGTGCAGGATTTTTTAATTTACTACTTACGGCAGAAGTTTCATATCCTAAAATTGGCGGTAAAATTGCAGAGAATTCCCAAGAGCAGGTATGTGGGACTAAGCACAATACGCCTTTGCCACGATTATATGCTTCTTTCAAATATTCTTCACCTTCTATTTTGAAAAACTCTAAAAATTCCGTTCTTGTTTTTTTCTTACACCACCATGCATAATCGTTAAAAACCAAGATAAGTCTTACAAAAACTGACTTCCCAATTTCATATTTTTCCTTATCTGAAAGTGTATTCCCATAAGCCAAAGTCAAATTATCTGCTACAACTTTGTGCATCTTTTTCAAGAACGGATACACCATTTTAGCAAGAAATCCATGCCACTTTCCAGCGAGTTTTCGAGGAAAAATATATCGTTCAAGAAGCAGTAATTTTACTAAATAGTATAAACAGAAATTACGAACAGGTCGTATAACATACACTTTTAGTCTTTTTTTTCTTCCCATACGTCTATAAAAAACGTGCAAAGATAAAAAAATGTTAAGAACAAATCCACAAAACCACAAGAACATTATTATTGTGTATAATAGGATAAAAACTAAGGAAACGATATCTACTGTACAGTATGACTTCTTTTTGGATACAATATGCAAGTTGGTAGCACAATCAATTGTAAACAAGTATCAGTAGTCTGTTTTCAGTTTGATTTCCATAATGGTGAGTTGATTACTCAAAGAGATTCGTCTGATCTGATAACTTGGTAACAGACACCTAAACGACCTAATAAAATCTATGCTTTTGTGATTTTATTTCTCAAAGTAGCAATTTTTTCTTGAAGATGTTTTACATCAGATTCAGAAAGTACGTGATCTCCGAAATTTTCATACACATCGTAAACTTCCTTCAACTCCTGAATAATTTCCGTAACAAACACATTGTCACCCTCATCAAGAGCAACAACAGCGTCTATCAATTTTTGTAAATATTCTTTTTGTTCAATAACTTTTGTTATCAACTTTGATTTCAAAGCTGTATTGTTTGTTTGAGCAAACATAGTTGTTGTAATGTACATATTTTCAACCCAACTACCAACAATCACAAGCGCAGAAAGCATAAATTGTTCTTCGTTTTGCAACATTCGCTTCGCGTTGTCGTAAACCGTAAAAATTATATTTATAAGGGAATCTTTATTTTCCACATTGGACTGGTATTCTGAAATTAACTGCTGATTAAAAGCCATTGCCACACCAATTTGGTCAGCTAACTGCTTTGATGCCAACATATACTTCATAGAATATTGCGTTTGAGAGAAATGAATCACATAATTCAATTCTGCGCCATACACACCCATATTCACAGCCTTATTTTTACTTGTAGTATAGACCTTCACATTTTCCGTAGGGTTCAACAAATCGGCATCAAACAACATTTTATCGGCATCGGCAAGAATACCAATCATTTCATCTGAAAGTACCAGATTTTCAATAAGATAATCCAACTTTGAAGGCATTCCAATACGAATCAAATCTTCGCCAAGTACCACATTCTCAAACTGAGTATCATCATGAGATGACACATCAGAACCTGTATTTTTGCACGAAACAAAAACAAAAAGGAACAAAAAGCAATATATCAATGTTTGGAACTTCATTTATTTTCTTTTAGAATGGAGCTAATAGTTCGAAGTTTTTGTTCGAGTTGAACAATTTCCTTCTTTCCTTTTTCTATGTTAGATTCAACAGAGGCAATCAATTTTTCTGCACCTTTTGATTTACTAAAGAAACTAATATTATTGTCTAATGTTTTAAGTTCATTTTGAACAGAAGACAATTTATTTTTTATTCTTTTTGCTTCAGCAATCAATTTTTCCTCGCCGTTTTTCTCAAGTTTTAAAGCAGACATTTTAATTCGGAAAGACAAATCGTCCGCATCTGTTTTATCCATTTTGAGTTTTTTCATTACGTCAGCGATTGCCAAAGAGAAGCGATTTTGCAAGTCGCTTTTGAACGAATTTGGCACTTGTATTTTTGACCACTCTTGTTGTATAGACGCAAGTGTTTTCAACGCATCTTCAGCAACATCAGTTGAAATGGTTTTTACCTTTTCAATAATAGCTTCTTTTACAGAAACATTGTCTTCCAAAATTTTATTTTGTTGGATTTCGGCATCTGCTTTTGCATTGAAAAACGCATTACAAGCCTCTTGGAAACGAGTCCACAATTTTTGAGAATCGCGGAAAGCCGTTGGTCCTATTTTTTTCCAATCTTTTTGAAGTTGAATAAAATCATTCGTAGCATCTTTCCAATCGGTACGAGTATTCATTGCTTCAGCCTTTTCGCACAAAGCAATTTTTTGTTGTTTATTTGCGTTTTCTACTTCTCTAACATCGCCCAAGAATGCTTTTCGAGCATTAAAAAAGACATCACAAGCAGTTTGAAATCTTTCATACACTTGTGTGCTTTGTTTTTGTCCTGCATAACCAATAGTTTTCCATTCTTTTTGGATTTCGAGTACTTCATTGGTTGTTGCTGTCCATTGTTTTTGCGTTAGTTCAAGATTTGTATTGATATGTTCAATTTTTTCGCAAAGTGCATTTTTCTTCTCAAGATTTAATTTTTCCTGCTCTTTTATTGCAGTGAAATAATCTTGATGAGCTTTATTGATAACAGTTGTAGCCGTTTTAAAGCGATTCCATAAATCTTCTTTTAGCTCTTCTTTTACAGGACCAACTTTTTTCCATTCTTCGTGAAGTGCTTGCAATTCATTGAAGGCCTTCACAATCATTTTTTCCGATGAAAGTTTTTCTGCAGCCTCACACAAAGCGACCTTAGCTTCGTAGTTTTTCTTTTGGTCCAAATCGCGCAATTCTTTATCAATTTTCACAAAAGCGTAGAATTTTGCAACTTGCAAATGATATTGTTCCCAAACAGTTTTGTCATCCATTGGAGAAACCTCACCAGAATTTTTCCATTCTTCTTGTAAAGCACGAAAATCAGCAAAGGTTTTATTCATTGACTCTGGTTGTTCCGTCAATGTTGCCAATTTTTGAATAATTTCTTGTTTTACCGCAAGATTCTTTTTTTGCTGTTCTTCGCGTTGTTTTGCAATTTGAGCTCTTAATTCTCTTATTCGGTCATAAATTTCTTTAAACTGAGGTTCTTTAGATTCATATACAAATCCTTCTGTAGATCCATTGGTTTCTACGTACTCTTGACGCAATGAATCAAATTCAATTTTTTGTTTTTTATAAAACAACGTACGAATTTCTTCTATCTCTTTTCTATGTAGTTCTACAGATTCCTTTTTGCAAAACATTTCGAGTTCTGCTATCAAATCTGACACAGAATAATTTGAGTAGTCGCGTACATTTTCTACAACAGTTTCATTTTGAACGACTTGCTCACTATTTTCTTGTAATTCTTCTTGTTCCATCGCCAACATAGATTAAAATTGATAGTTATATCGACCTACAATTATATCAAACACCATAATATCTTGCGAAAATATATATTTTTGCAGAAGAAATGAATTAAAATTCATAAAATTTTCAAAAATGCGAATAGATATCATAACAGCGGTTCCTCAAGTCATAGAAAGTCCATTAGAAACTTCCATATTGAAACGAGCAAAGGAAAAAGGAATCGTTGAAATTTTTGTCCACGATTTGCACAACTATTCAAGCGATGAGAAACATCATCACGTTGACGACTATCAGTTTGGTGGCGGTGCAGGCATGGTATTGCAAATTGAGCCGATACACAAATGTATTGCGCAACTGACTGCAGAGCGACATTACGATGAAATTATCTATATGAGTCCCGACGGCGAGCAGTTTACGCAACAAACTGCTAATGAATTGTCGTTATTGGAGAACATCATCATTCTTTGTGGACATTACAAAGGTATTGACCATCGTGTACGCGAACATCTTATAACAAGAGAAATCTCCATTGGAGACTTTGTCATTACAGGCGGAGAGCTTGCTGCCGCAGTGGTAACCGATAGTGTTGTACGCATTCTTCCTGGAGCAATGGGCGATACAGCCTCTGCTCTTGACGACTCTTTTCAGGACAATTTATTAGCAGCACCTATTTATACTCGCCCAGAAGTGTATAATGGCTGGAAAGTTCCTGATATTCTTCTCTCTGGGAACACAAAAGAAATTGAAAAATGGCAATTTGAACAATCTTTGGAACGCACAAAATTATTGAGACCTGATTTGTTGGAGGAATAAAAAGCGGTAACAATATACAAGTTGGCAGTACTATCGTTTGGAATTAGCAATCTGTAAGTTTTCAGTTTGATTTCCATAATGGTAATAAGAGATTCGTCTGACAACTACATTGCAGCCAAGATTATATCATTACCAATTATATATTCTTTAATTCGGCATCTATTTTTTCAATCCATTCGGTTGGCACGTTGTTATTTGTAGCATAGCTCTTCCATTTTGCAACAACGGATAGTACTTTTTTTATTGCAGATTGATAATTTTTAATGTCATTCTTTTGTGCAAATGTTGCCAAGTCGGCAAGAGTAATTTTTTTTGTTTTGCCTCCAATTGAAAGGCTGTGAACATTTACATAGTTGGGAACTGTTATGTCTGACGAGAAAACAAGGTCGTAAGCAGGAGCCAAATTCCAATGACCTTGTTTGTCCATAATAAAACTAAAGTTTTTGGAGTGGTCATCAATATTTTTTGCTAACACGTTGAAAACCATTCTTATATAAAGCTCATCAATTTGATTTTCTGGTAAATGTAATTTTCTACAAACCGCAAATAAATCTTCATAACTCGTTGCAAAGCAATCCATTGCAGCAAGAGTTAGAATGTGTAATTTTTCGCCATTTCTTCTATCAAATCGTTCTGTAAGAAAATGCTCTTTTTGTTCTATGGTAACTAATCTCGAAGGCATCATAGTTATACCAGCATCGCAAGCCATTTGATAGTAAGCCATTTCAACATTGGAAAATGGAAATTTTTCGTCATCATTAAATTTAAGTATATAGTAGATGTAGTCGTTAGGTAAATCAATTTGTCCAGAACAAATCTCGTCTTGTTTGTTCATTGCTATAATTGCCTTTGCACGTTTACCTCCTGCCGATGTACCCACACGATACATATCTTCAATTAAAACTTCGTCACTTGAAAGATGAACGTTTGAGCGTTCTTTTTTTATTTCCAATGCGATTTGATACAATTCGTTTGCTTTCAATAGTTTATTTTCAAAATGCTCGAATTGAGCAGGTTCAAATTCTAAAGCACCCATACCTCTGCTTCCTATAAATGAAAGTCTATCCAAAGGAGTTAAATGTTTGGCAGAGATGTTGTTTTTCTTTGCCCAAGCGTCAAATACAGAATTTCCCCAATTGTCGGGTAATGAATCGGCAATAAAGGGAGGTAATCCTTTGTATAATTTATCGGTATTTCCCCATTGTTGGAGATTTGCTGATGGGAAATAAATGGAATTGTGAATAGGAGAAATATCTAACTTTTTGTTTATAAATTCCTTATCAAACAAAAACGCCGATCTTTGTTTTGCCTCGTCCCACGACAAAAAGCCAACAGTAGCACCCCAAATTGTTACTTTTAATGCGTTACTTTCCATGTTTAACTCGTTTGGCTTGCTTCATTTGTAATTTGTAGAGAATTTCAGGATTTGGAGGCAATTCGGGCAAAATTTCTGTGATTTGTTCTAATTGTCTTATTGCTCGTAACAGTTGCAACAGCGATTGCAAAGAAATGTTGTAAAGCTTTCCGTTTTCAAAATTTCGAATTGTTGGAATACTCAACCCCGTTTGCGTTGCAATTTCTTGTTGGGTAAGTTTACACTGCAAACGATACTGCTTAAAATTCAAGCCCATCGATGCAATAATTTCACTATTTGCTTTGCCGTATAAATCCATTTCTACAATTTTCACAAAAGTAAATATATTTTCTGTTATATACAAATAATCGGTTTAATTGAAAATATATTTGCTGTTTTAGAAATTACCTTTCCCCTTATTGAACGTGGTGTTTCTATTTCAATTCAATAATTCCACCAGCGACCAAATCTTCACCTTCGTAGAACACTGCTGATTGTCCAGGAGTAACTGCCCACACTGGTTTTTCAAAAATCACTTTATAACGACCATCTCCTTGTTTTTCGACTGAACAAGGTGCTGGTTGCGTATTGTAACGAATTTTTACTTTTAAATCTATTATTGACTCAAAAGACGGATATTTAGAAAAATGAATGTCACGGACAAACAATTCTGTTGCATTCAAATCATCACGGAATCCAATTGTAATTGTATTTGTTTCTTTATCAATAGCTTGCACGTATGCAGGAATACCCAAAGCAATACCCAAACCCTTTCGTTGACCAATAGTGTAGAATGGAAATCCTTCGTGTGTTCCAATTTTCTTCCCTTCCATAGAAAGGTAATTTCCTTTCTTTACAATTTGATTGAAATCAGGGACGTATTCTTGCAAAAATTTTCGATAGTTATCATCAGGAATAAAGCAAATTTCTTGACTTTCAGACTTTTGCACTAACTCAGTAAATCCATACTTTTCTGCTAATTCTCGAATCTCTGATTTCTTATATTTTCCAAGAGGAAACATTGTTTTAGAAAGTTGTTCTTGCGACAAATTCCACATCACGTAAGACTGATCTTTTGTTAAATCAACACCTCGTGTAACGTAATACGTGCCATTTTGTTCGGAAATTTGAGCATAATGTCCCGTTGCAATTGCATCACAATCAAGTTCTTCTACTTTTTGAAGAATAGCCTTCCATTTGACATTTGGATTACACACTACGCATGGATTGGGTGTGCGAGCATTCATATACTCATCAACGAAATTACGAACAACACAATCTTTAAATTCTTGTTTTACATCAACAACATAATGTGGAACTTCGATTTTTTCAGCAAATGCACGAGCTTCATCAACGGCTTTTGTAGAACAACAACCAGTTGCTATTTCGCCACTTTCCCACAATTGCAAAGTAATACCAACAAGGTCATAACCTTCTTCCTTCAATAATAATGCGGAGATACTGCTATCAATACCACCACTCATTGCAACGGCTATTTTTTTTTGTTTCATTTGTTGAATGATTGTTGTAACCATTCGTTGAATTTTGCAGTTGCACGTCCCCTATGGCTCATACTATTTTTCAAATCGAGTGGCATTTGAGCAAAAGAAATATCGTAATTTTCGGGGATAAAAATGGGATCATACCCAAATCCTTCATTTCCCAACTCTTCAGTTGCTATTTTCCCAACAACCTCGCCCTCAAAAACATATTCTTTTCCTTCAAAAATACAAGCAATTACAGTACGGAATCGAGCGGTTCTATTCGTTTCATTTTTGAGTAAAGACAACGTCTTAACAATATTGTCTTTCGGAGTACAATTCACACCTGCAAATCGTGCAGTATAGACACCAGGAGCGCCATTCAATGCATCAATTTCAAGACCTGTATCATCGGCAAAACAATTCTTACCCGTGCGTTCATATACCCAACGAGCTTTTTGTAACGCATTCTCTTCTAATGTATTACCTGTCTCTGGAATTTCGCCTTCACAATGAGCTTGTGAAAGATTTAATATTGTAAAAGAATTCCCAACAATATTTTTTATTTCCTCTAACTTATGAGGATTGTTTGACGCAAAAATTAATTCCATATCCGTCATTAAAAATGAACAACTTAATAGATGAGGCACACCCCATCACTACTTTCATTGTCCAAAAGTAATAATTAATCGCGTATTTGTACGCTTTTCACTACTATTCTTCGTCTTTTACAATCTCAACTAACTGCATTTCATCAAGATAAATTTCGGCAGTTCCCTCAAAAGACATTATCAATTGACTCATTTCAACTGGGTTCAATCCATTATCAACAATTCGGAAAAATTTCAATGGAATTTGTACACGTTTCCACGTTGAGTTCACACCAAATCCTTCATAAAATTGACTATTACAAGCTATTACTGGAGTTGATTTATTGTTGTTGTCCAAAAAACTAAAATTTAGTGGAACAGAGCCAATTTCATCGCCATCGGCAGTACGAACCCAAAATTCCAACGCCCATGTATCGAGGATATCTGACATATCAACTGTTTGCCAATTATTCCACATAAAACCGATGCCAATCCAATCGCAACCTTTTTTTGACTTATCCCATTTCAAATGCAAACTACCCATTCCCTTGTACACAATGTTCGTTTCTACATTAAAATCACGACAAGCGTCTTTCTCAAACCCCCAACCACCAGTAAGATTATCAAGGAAAATTGATGTTGCTGTGAATTTTTCTATATAGTCGGTATTTTTCTGTGCATTGATTACATAATACGGATCATTATCTTCGGCAGTATCAAGTGCAATTGGAAGCATTTGAATACCGCAACCAGTCATCATACACAAACCAGCGACTAAACTTGAAAAGAATGCTACTTTTTTCATATTTCTATTTTTTTATTTCTGGGCGTATTCACACCACTACAAACCTCTTAACTCTTAACTCTTAACTCTTATCTCTTATCTCTTAACTCTTAACTAATTCTGGTACACTGGAAATAACGGAGCTTTTTTAGTAATGACCAAGAAATCTATTGCTGTTTTTACATCTCCCGCTTCTCCATTTGAAAATAACGTAACTACTATTTTATCTACCTTATTATAATCGAAATTTTTGTTATCAGATTGGAAGCGAGATATAGGAATAGAAATTCCGTTCCAACCTTCTTTTACTGAGATTCTATCACCCTGCAAATTGCATTCAACATCATCTCCATTATTCAAAGACATAAATACAGTTGTCCTATTACAGTACTCTGGGAAACCATACATAAAGAAATTTACATACGTTGTAGCTGTATCTTCCAATGTAATAGGATACACACCATTAGGTTGTGACCATCCTGAAGTATTTGCAAACGTAAATCCCATACCATCAACATACCAATCACCGCCCTTGTCAAATCCTGCCATCAAACAAAAAGCTTTTCCTTCTGGGATAACAAGACCGCCTGTTTGTTTACAAATTTTTGATGATGAGCCATTATTTATATACAATGGTTCAGTACTACTACTTTCCCAATCGCCAAAAATGCAATAATCACTTTTATAAAAATCTTGAGTTGCTGTTGCTGCAATTTTAACAATGGTTTTGCAAGTATCAACACCTTCAAATTCATCGAACACTAATGATATTGTACATGATTCTCCCTCTGTAAAAGTTTCTTCGACAGTTGAAGCTTTACCAAAAAGGTCAAGATTGAATGTCTTTTGCATTATTTTACTTGGAAAATATGATTCTTTTTTACCCGTAGCACCATTCCAAGTAACACCATTCAAAGACTTTGAAAAACCTTTAATCGTATCTGATTGCCCCGATTCATTACCAACAATCACGATTTTCCAAGCAGTTTCTTGATTCCATTCTCCTTGAAAAGAAATAGTTTCTCCATTTGAAAAATCAACTTGTATTTCTTCAGTTTCAGCAACAACATCAAAATCCTGAATCATTTGCAATTGTGCCGAAGAATTCCAGAATTCATTATCATCATCACATGAGCAAAATAACCCCGTGATTGAAATAAGCAAAAGACTATATATAAAATTTCGTTTCATCATTCTAATTATAAATATTGAACAATGGTTTTCCTATTGTTACTATGAAATAATCCACAGCAACTTTTGCATCACACTCTGTTCCATCGACAGAAAATAAAGAATATCCAGCTTCAGTAATATTTGCGTAATCAAATGGAACACCCGACTCATTTGCGGTTTCTTTCAATTTGGTGAATGGAATTGAAATGCCATGCCATCCAAGTCCAGGAACTTTTACACGATCTTGAAAGCCTATTTGATTTCCATTTTTATCAGTAAACATTACAAACACAGTTGAATTAACATAATACTCTGGATAGCCGTACAAAAAGAAATTGATATAATTTTTTCCGATATTTGAGACATCAATTTTCAATGGAGCATCATTTATTGTCAAAATATTTCCAGACAAATAGTATTTGCCTCCATCTTCGTGTCCGCTAATTTGCAAATAATGTTCACCTTGAGGAACTAAAATGCCTTCACTTTCATACGTCATTTTTTGCGTCGCAGGCAATTCTACCCCATTTTCTATAACACGAGAGGAACTTCCCCAACCTTCAGCATCAATTTCATCATAATCGCCGAGAACTATACCTTCTATTGGTTTTATCGACGTAACTTGAACGAATTTATCAGCAACTTTATAATCATTAAAATTTTCAAAAGAAAGAGTTGCTTCACACGTTTCACCTTCTTTAAAGAAAATCAAATCTGAAGATCCGTCCCAAATAATTGATTCGTCAATAGATTTTCCTTCACCTTTCAAGGTTTTTGTTGCTCCAGAAATTTGTCCTTTTATTGTAACAATCCATTTTGCGCTAAATTCCCAAGAACCAACAAAATGCACCGAATCACTTTGGCTGAAATCAGCTGTTATCACATCGGTTGTACCAACAATATTAAACGTATCTATCGTAATACCATCTATACTTGGTCCGACCATATCTTCGTTGCTACAACTCCACAAGAGAAGCGAACTGATAACTAAGCCAAATATTGAAAACCGTTTCATAGTTTTACTCCTCATTAGAACAAGATGTTAAACAACATAAATGCTTGATTTATCTTATACGAATTACCTTCGTCAAGTTTATCTTTATAATTAAATCTATCGTACTGCAAAGTCAACGAAATATTGTCATTAAAACGATAGCGCAACCCTATTGCAGATAACATTTGTGAACCATCATACGTTTCGCACGTATATTTCACAGTTTCGTTGAAGTCATTAAGTGTTGCTTTGAAATCAGAACCTTTGTATAGCAACATTTTTGTTCCAAGTAAGAAATCCACACGATTAAGAATTTCTATATTCGCTCCCAAATCAATTGTATGAGAATGTAGGTCAACTTCTTCAACTAATTGTTTAGACATCTTATACACTCTATCTTCATCACGATTTGCAGAAGCAAATTGATAACCAGCAGAAAAACTGCATGATTTTTTCCAATCGAAGAATTTATCCAAATACACATTCCCACTCAATTGAGCCAACACATACGTTTTCTTCTTTTCTGAACCTTGACCAACAACGTCAGTCAATGCTTGTAGGTCTAATTTTGCATCGTATTTACCTTCTTTTTCACTATATGACACAACAGCATCAAGACCTTGACGATTAGGCGTTGCTTTTCCGTAAGGAGTCACATTATTGAAAATCATTTTGTAATCCATTAAGCCAAACGAAATTGCTTGATTATAAATTTCGTCATCGGTAACTAAATCGAGCAAGCCAATCGTTCTTTCGTATGAATTTTCACCTACGGTTGGCAAAATATTCACACCTGACGTATAATCAATTCGTTTTGTTTGAGCTCCAGCACTAAAGAAATTTTGATTCACATACCGATACGAAAGTTCTACTTTCATTTGATTTTCCATGAACTTATAACCAACGCCACAATCAGCAAAAGCACCTGTAATATCAACAGTTTTGGTATCTGATGTATCGGTGTAATTTAGTTGAGAAAAACCGAATTCACCCAACGCATAGAAATTTTCTTTTTCGGCATAGAAATTAAGAGTTCCTATACCATTTGTATATTTTTCGTACGATGATTTTGAAACAGTTTTAGGTAAATCAAATAAATTTATGTAGTTAAAGCCAACGAAACTATTTCCTTTTATATTCAGTTTCATATTACCACCAGCCTGCAAACGGTCAGGAGTTTTCCCATCATCTAAGCTTCTATTTCTCATAGCAAAAATAGTAAAGTCGACAGTTTCAATACCTTTATCAAAACCTACACGCCAAGCCAAATCAACGCCCTGATTTCTCCAATAACTACCATAATTGAAATTTTCTTGATGACGCACTTGACGAATAAAATCAAACACATCGGCTTCATTATTTGTACATTCACCTTCGAAGTTCCACAATGTGTATGGAGTCATACGAGAATCAATGTCTCCAAAACGGTATTTCAAACGCTTTGCAGCCACACCTTTGATAGATATTTCGCGCAATTCCAATGTTGCCCCTTGTCCCCAAAAACCACCAATAGCATTTTTAACACGTAAAGTTGAACTAATACGAACGGCATCACTTGGACGGATATCCAAATGTAAGTCAACCAAAGCAGCACCACCAAGACTTTGATCTACATTTGTTGTATCACTTGATGGCAACCAATTGTGCGACATATCGCCACGAGCTACACCATTAAATTGTATTTTAGGATTTGCAGTTTGAGCTTGAGACGTTATTCCCAAAAATGCTAAACCGATAATTAATAAAAATCTTTTCATTAGTCCTTATTTTATAAAATGTAACTGTCTATTTAGAAATTTGCTTTTAATTCAAGAGATGCTTCAAAACCTCTATAATGATTATTTTCATTATGTTTGTCGTTGAAATCAAACCAACGAGTTCTAACATACAAATTTGTATATTGAGCCAACACAATGTCTGCTCCCAAACCTATTGCTTTACCAAATTCAAGCACAGGAGCCGCTCCGTTTTGAGCGATAGTATATCCGTCTGAACCCTTCATATTCTCCAAACCAAAATATGAATCCAAAGCCAATTTATTATTTACTTTGTAGTAAGCTTCCAATTCGTGATATTGAACACGCATATACGATTTTTCTTCTTGGAGAACTGGTAACACAGATAATTTGTCTTGACACGAAGCGTATGAGCCTAAATAAAAAATGTAGAATGGTCTATTTGCTATATTGAATTTGTATTTCAAATTCCATTCTGTAACAGCGAAACGAATTTTTGAATCTACTGCACTTGTGAATGGATTTGTTTCATAATAACTACGATAGTTTGTCGTCAATGCACTATAAGGTCCCATATAATTTTGGTAGCTAAATACGCGAGCGAACATAATTCCATTGATTCTATGACCAAACGAAACAGAAGTTGATTGATGGTCAACTTCTTCAGAAAAACCTGTTGCAAGATTTACCTTTACACCAGCTAAATTTAATTCAGCGCGTAAATCCAAACCTTGTCTATTTCCATTGATATAATCAACATCAGACATATTTGCACCAACGGGATAGGAACTACCACCTTCGCCATTATACCCTGCTGTTGTTTTCAAATAGGTATTAAAACCACCATCAAGATTGATAAAATCAGGCGACAATCTATAAAAATGTAATTTTAATGGTGAACCAATCAATTTTTGACGAGAAAGAATAACAAAATCCATTGCTTCACCATAGGAAACATCTAATGTTTCATCTTCCACATAACGACCACAACCAATTTCGCCTGTAATATTATAATCGCCAAAGAAATCAAGACTAAAATCAATAGTTCCAATATTATAACCTATAAAATTTCCATTTACTGTTGTATCATAACTCACAGAATGAAACGTATTGAAACCGACATGATTTTGACCAAAATTTTTATGAATAAAACCGCCATACGATATATTTGGAATAGTATCTAAATAAGAAGACTGACCGCCATTATTAGGCGTTTTTGCATACAAAATTCTCGATTCCAAACCCCAAGGTAAGTCGTAAATAGAAGCAACTAATCCTTGACAAAATTGATTTCCCCAACGAAAATCTCGAATTATTGTTCCTTGTGCGTAGTACGACTCATAGTTTTGAGCAGCAGTTTGGAAATGATCCCATGAATTTCGTTCAAACAAACTTTCTCCTTCATTTTCTGTCGCCCACAATGTTAGTTTAGATAAACGAGTGTACTGCAAACCACCAAGTCGGAAACTGATTTTTGCATTTTCGTAATTCATTTGTCCATCAAGGTTTACACCCATTTGCAAACCTGTTTCATTTTCATTGTATCCAGAACCTCTCATTGGCGAATACAAATAAAAATCTGTCCTAAAAGACGTTGTTGATGTTGGACGAGCAACTACATCTAACTCCAACTGAGATTGACGACCGCCATCGTTGGTAGAAAGCAACATTTTTTCCTCAGAATACGTTCCATCAAACAATTCGTCCATATTACGGTAGTAAATCATACCACGATAATTTCCCGTAACGCCAAAGTTTGTTAAACCTTGTTTACCTTTATATTTACCATCCAAATTTTTATGAGGACGATGTACTATTGACTTTGAAGTATCTCTCACAACACCATTCGGAGAGGGAGAGCCAGCAATAGCAAGGAATGGAAATATAACAAAACAAGAAATTTGTAAAAGTTTTTTCATTTATAATAGTTTAAACTTTACACTTCTATTATTTTTTTCCAAAGTAACGGAATAAAATTGAAACTACAAATTTGTGTTAGTGTTTTTTTTACACTTTTACAAAATCGAAATGATTTTTCCTTTTTTTACCACGAAATGACACGAAGAAACACGAATTAATTCCCAAAGGGAATGACTTTTGGGTACTATCCCTAAAAAGTTTGTAAAATTCAAAGTTTTATATTTTAGCAAATACAAAATAAAAAACGGGAATACACACTTTTTAGGGATATTACCATCTTTCACTACACTGCGTTATGTTCAATATGACGGTTTCGTGTAATTTGTGGTTGACAACCTTCTCTAGATCCATCAAAACAAAAAAGGCTGTCAGTATTCACTAACAGCCTTTCAAAAAAAGAGGCGGCACCTACTCTCCCAGTTGTTACCCAGTACCATCGGCGCTTCCGGTCTTAACTTCTCTGTTCGGTATGGGAAGAGGTGGAACC
>JAZRVS010000027.1:0-40010 GCA_045599365.1 Bacteroidales bacterium | reverse complement strand
AGGGAAAGTTCACCCACATTACAAAATCAAATTTTTCAAAAAATAACCAATCACTTATATGACATTTTTTCAAGAATTCGTAACAAATTTCAAGCGAAATTTGTTTGCGAAAAATCCGTGTGTGTGCATTGCCGCAATGTACATTTTAGGTATATTACTATATAGAACAATTCGCATAGAGGGAACAACAACGTATTTTTTCCTCATCATGATTATTTCTGCAAGCATTTGTATTGCCCTATCACACTTATATAAAAAGGCCCAATTATTGTTTCTTTTTTCTTGGTTCATTTTTGCTGGATACTGTTTTTCGGCACTCCACGAATTGCAATATTCAACATCAGTTACGAAAGAATTTGCAGTTGGGAAAATAATTGAAAATTTAGAAGAAAAACCAAAATCCTACAAAACAAAGATTGAAATAAACGATGATGAAAAAATTTGTAATGCAATACTTTATATACAGAAAGACACTCTTTCGCAAACACTTTGTTACGGAGATATAATTCGTATAAAGAACACCTTTAAGCCAATTGAAAATCAAGAGAATTCTACCTTTGACTACAAAGGCTTTCTTGCGAATCAATATATTTACACACAAGGCTATGTCAATGCTCAACAATGGGAGAAAATCGGACACGAAGAGAGTATTTTTTCTATTTGTATGAACATTCGGAACAAGGCACTTAACACATTACACGAAAACGGGTTAACAGATTCAAACCTACAACTTATTGCCGCACTTGCATTTGGAGACAAATCGTTATTAGACGAAGAAACGAAAGGGAACTTTCAAACGGCTGGAGCGATGCACATTTTAGCCGTATCGGGATTGCACGTGGGAATTGTGAATGGAATTTTATTCTTCTTATTTGGATTTATTCGCAAAAAAGAACAATTATGGATAAAAATACTCTGTTGCATTAGTGGAATATGGGCATACGCATGTCTCACAGGAATGAGTCCATCTGTTCAGAGAGCATCTATAATGTGTTCCATGGTTTCTATTTCAATAATACTAAAACGAAGTTGTAGTACGTATAATTCACTTGCCGCAGCTGCAATTATCTCATTACTCATTTCTCCCAATGATGTATTCTCCGTTAGTTTTCAACTTTCATATTTAGCAGTATTAAGTATTGTTTATTTCGGACAGAAGATTCAAAATCTTTTTCGCACCGAAACTATAATTGGTGGCTATATATGGGGAATAATTGCGGTTTCTATTGCAGTTCAAGTCGGAACCTTACCTATTACGCTATTCTATTTCGGTGCAATCCCAACATATAGTCTTCTCACAAATATTGTCGTTATTCCTCTATCGTTCATAATTGTTCTTTGTGTTGTTTTTTCCCTTGCAACAAGTTATGTTTCAATCATTTCAAATTGCATAACAGAAATACTTAATTTTTTCACTTATTATCTACAAGATGCCATTGCTGATATAAACACGTTTCCACATCCACAAATCAATCTATCCATTGACATAACACAATCAATTGTTTGTTATTGCATCATACTTATCACAATTGGCATTATTGAAATGTATAGGACGAGAGAAGTGATTAGTGATTAGTTCAATAATAGTAGTAAAATTTTTAATTCTTAATTATTTATCGTATATTTGGTCAGGAACATTAAAATCTAAAAATATGGAAGAAAAACTAACAGAAGAAATTAGTCCAAAGGACTGGCAAGATATAAAAGCCGAAAATACGTGGGAAATATTCAAGTACATGGCTGAATTCGTTGAAGGTTTTGAAACATTAACGAAAATTGGTCCATGTGTTTCTATTTTTGGCTCTGCACGGACAAAAGAAAACAACCAATATTACAAATTAGCGAAAGACATTGCCTATATGCTAACGCAACGTGGCTTTGGTGTTATTACAGGTGGTGGTCCAGGTATTATGGAAGCTGCTAACCTTGGTGCACAAAAAGGAAAAGGGAAATCTGTTGGTATCAACATTGCTCTGCCATTTGAGCAATCAGCAAACAACTTCATTGACCCAGACAAGTTGATTACTTTCAACTACTTTTTTACTCGCAAAACAATGTTTATGCGTTATTCACAAGGTTTCGTCGTTATGCCTGGTGGATTTGGCACATTAGACGAATTATTTGAAGCTATTACCTTAATACAAACGGGCAAAATTGCTCACTTCCCAATTATTTTAGTCAGTAAAGATTATTGGGGCGGATTAATTGATTGGGTAAAACAAACTATGCTAGAAAAAGAAGGAAATATTAGTCCCGACGATATGAATTTAATTCACATTGTTGACGATGCTGATGAAGCTGTTGAAATAATCATCAATTTCTACGCAGAAACAAAATTACGTCCGAATTTTTAAAAAAAGTATTTAATTGAGACGCAAGCACTTACATCTCTTTTTCGCTATATAAACAACATTAGATGAAAAAAACTATACTACAATCAGTCAATCGCAATGGAAATATTTGCGACATTGTTATTGAGAATAAAAAATTCAAAAAAATAGTTCCACAAGTAGGAACAGAGGATTTACTTGATGCCGAAATTATAGATTGTTCCCATTTTGCCATTTTCCCTGCATTTTACAATGCCCACACTCATGGAGCAATGACATTATTGCGTGGCTTTGCTGATGACATGCCTTTATTCAAATGGTTAAACGAGTATATTTGGCCTTTTGAAGCAAGACTTACCGCTGATGACATTGAAATTGCAAGTCGTTTAGCTGTATTAGAAATGATAAAATCAGGATCAGTTTTTTTCGCTGATATGTATTGGAAACGAACACGAACGATGAATGTTGTGGAAGAAATGGGCATTCGTGCTGCTATTGGCGTTACAATTTCGGACCAACTTACGGCTCCAGATGAATTAGAAGAGAATTTTAAACTTCTTAGAAATCACACAGGAGAGTCAGAGCGAGTACACATACTTCCAATGCCTCATGCTATCTACACAAATTCAGAAGATTGCTTTAAACGCTGTATTCAAATTGCTAAAGAAGAAAATTATTTCTTACAAACTCACCTATCTGAAACCAAACAAGAAGTTGAAGATTGTAAGCAAAAATACAATTGTTCTCCTGTTGAACTTATGGAAAAATGGGGAGCGCTGTCCAACAAATTTAACGCAGCTCACTGTGTTCATTTCTCAGATTCTGATATGCAACTATTTAAAGAAAGCCAATCTACAGCAATACTCAATCCAACGTCCAACTTAAAATTAAGTAGCGGAATACCAAATGTGGCAAAAATGCTTGAAGCCGACATAAATCTTGCAATTGGAACCGATGGTGCTTCATCAAACAATAATCTTGATATGCACGAAGATATGAAACTTACAGCATTGTTGGCTAAAGTAACTGGTGGTGCAGAAACCTTACCTGCCGAAAAAGTGCTTGAAATAGCAACATATTGCGGAGCAAAAACATTTGGATTGACAAATGCTGGCAAAATTGAAGAAGGGTTCCTTGCCGATGCCATTTTAGTTGACTTGCGAAACGAACGAATGAACCCACAACATACGCTTGTTAGCAATTGGGTTTATTCTGCGGACTCATCTGCAATAGATTCGGTGATTTGCAATGGAAATTTTGTTATGAAACATCGACATGTTGATGGAGAAGAAGATATTATTCGTGAAGCAAACGAATGTGCTTTACGATTAGCGAAATTGTTTTAATCGTTATTTTCAACAATTTCGCCTATATACTGCAATAAGTCTTCCTTACCATTTTTCTTCTCTGCCGAAGTAATAAATATCGGTGGAAGTTCTTCCCAATCCTGAAACAAAGCGTTTTCATATACGTGTAAATTTGTTTCAAGTTCGTGTGGTTTTAGTTTGTCGCTCTTTGTCATAACAATGGCGATAGGAATTTCTTTTTCCCCACACCAACGCATAAACTCCATATCAATTGGTCGTGGTTCATGGCGACTATCAACCAAAACAAAAACGCAATCAAGATTTTCTCTATTGATGAGATACGCGCTGATAAAATCCTCGAATTTTTGTCGCGTTCCTTTATTTACTTTGGCATAACCATACCCAGGTAAATCAACTAAATACCACAATTTATTAACAAGGAAATGATTGATTGTCTGCGTTTTTCCTGGCGTTGATGAAGTTTTTGCTAATTTATTATTGTTACACAACATATTGATGAGCGAAGACTTACCAACATTAGAACGGCCAATAAAAGCAACCTCGTGTTTATCTGGTTCTGGACATTGCTTATAATTTGTGGCACTTTTGACAAATGATGCTTCTTTAATTACCATTGTTATTCATTTTTAAATGTTTTTTACCAAAAAAATTGCAAAAAGCAATGCTGCAACTCCCAAAGCAATACTCAAAAATAGATACAAAAACGAAACTGCATAATTACCATTTTGAAATAATAATACGTTTTCGTTTATAAATGTTGAAAATGTTGTAAAACTACCGCAAAAGCCAACTGTTAAAAACAATCGAACTGATTGACTTCCAAGATTATATTTTTCAAATAACGCATAAAACAAACCGATACAAAAGCAACCAATAATATTCACAGCAAATGTTCCCATCGGATAGTGATAAAACGAAAATCGTTGGAAAAATTGAGCCAACAGCCAACGTAAAATTCCGCCACAACAACTTCCCAGTCCTATCATTACAATATTTTGTACCATAATCAATTATATATCAAATGAACAGAGCCTGTTCTTTCTATTTTTTCTCCGTTCGGTAAAAGTATCAGAATTTTGTAATGATACATTCCTGTTGGAGCATTGCTACCCTTATGAATTCCATCCCAACCTTTGTTTATATCATTACTCGTAAAAATACACGTTCCAAATCTATCGAAAACTTCCATTTTGTATTCTCCAGAAAGAAACGCATATTTAGGCTTAAACTCTTGATTTTCGAGTTCATCACTAAATGGATTAAATGCATTAGGAATCAACAACTTGTATGGTTTTTCAACACAAACAACGTCCGAAAATGACGAATAAGTTTTTTCACCTATTGTTTTTTTCGCTTCTAAACGATAGCATTGAGAAAAATTACTTTTATAATTAGTATGCATATCATCCACAAAGGAATTTTGATCTGTTGAGATAATCTGCAAAGGCTCTTCCTGTCCACCATTCACTTGACGCCAAATCACGAATTCATCAAACACAAGACTTTCGTCATTCCATTCTATACGATTTTGTAATTCGTCTAACTCAAGCAAATGAATTTTGAGAGGGGTAACAATCTGAGAACTAAGTAATTCCGTTCCACAATTATCAAAAACTGAAACCTTATAATAATTTGTAGTATCTTTTTTGTAGGCATCAGCATCAACATACGTAAAGTATTGCGAACTTGTTGTTTGCAAGTTTATAGTATCAATTGCAACAAACGAATTTTTATCATTTTTTGCTTTATAGAATACATAGGTTCTAAAATCTGATGACACATCTAATTTACAATTCAAGACTATGTCAGCCATATCAATTGTAACATTCTCAATATCAATAAATTGTGGCAACTTTGAGGTTTTTTCCGACACGGAACACATAGATGACGTTGAACATTGTTTTTTACCTCGACAATCCACAAAAGATGCTCGCACAAAGAAACTGCGATTTAAATTTTCATTTAATTCTACCAAGCAAGTCGTTTCCTTTCCAGAACACTGAGCGACAACGACTTCTGAGTTGTTTACAACCTCAACAATTTCATAAGAATCAACCGAAATTTCGTATCCAAAATAGGCATTCCACGAAATTTTTATTTTAGAAGGACAACGAGTGGTTCTTGCGGTTGCAATCATCGTGGAATGATATTCTCGTAACGAGGTACTATTGTTTCCATTTTCAGAATAAGCATCAACAGCAAATGAAAGTGATTTTTCGTTTGCTTCGTACGAAAACATTGCGATAGTATCTGTTTTGAACTTAAATGTAACATCCTCATTCCCAGAAATATCCGCAATTCCTTTTCCTTTTATAAGTGTTGTTTCATCGTAAATGTATAAAATGCGAGCTTTTGCAATATTCGCAGATTCACTTTTGTACCAACAAACAGTAACTTCATTGGTATATGGATTTATTGAAACGTAGGAAACATCGGTTGGATCAATTTCTTCCGCGATAGAAACAGACCAACAAATGCATAAAACAAAACAGCAAAAAAACTTTTGTATTATGTTATCCCACAACGACTTCATACATAGAATCTTCTGTAAGGTATTTGTTTGCTAAATCTAACAATTTTTCTGATTTGATATGTTGAATTGTTTTCCAATAATTCTGAGAATATGCTTC
Source organism: Bacteroidales bacterium (assembly GCA_045599365.1). Classification (GTDB taxonomy): domain Bacteria; phylum Bacteroidota; class Bacteroidia; order Bacteroidales; family UBA1715; genus UBA1715. Next base: position 33,722 of record JAZRVS010000027.1, on the reverse strand, counting down.
AAAATCTAAATCATAACCGATTGTATTTCTAAACATTTCGCTTGTTGCAAGAGCGCCATCAAAATTGCGAACCAAAGTTGCAAGCATATATGTTTTCACCATTTCCAATTCATCTTGTGGAACAGGCTTTTCTCGCAATTTTTTCATTTCTTCGTAAATAGCCTCCAAAGCTGGATTTACCACATTTTTTCCGACACGAGTTGTAATCAAAAAATATCCAGATTTTTCGTGAGAAATTATTCCAGAACCAATGCCATACGTAAAGCCTTTGTCTTCTCTTACATTTGACATCAAACGAGAACCGAAATATCCACCTAAAATTGTATTCAAAACTTGTAAAGGGACAAAATCTTGATGATTGCGATTTACTATTATTTTACCAATATTTATTGAAGATTGAACTGCATTTTCTTTTGCTATATAATATTTCTGTTGTTCGTTTCCACGCAAAGTCCAATCTGTAGTGTCTTTAATTTTCTTTGATTTTTTTTGTATTTCATTGTGTTTCAACATCTCAATCAAATTCTTTATTTCGCTTGATTTTGGATTTCCACACACTACAATAGAACAATTTTCAGCCACAAAATTTTTGGTATAAAAATTTTGTAAATCAGATTCAGTAAGGGTTGAGAAATCTGACAATGAAGCATTTTGTCCATACGGATGATTTTCACCAAACAAAGCTGCATTCATTTTTCGTTGCGACACAATTTCTACTCGTTCAGTATCAACCTTATAGCGTTCTTCTCGTTTACGAATATGCGTTTGAAAATTTTCTTTAGGAAATGTCGGTGTTGTAATAAAATCAGATACAATTTTTACTGTTTCTGCTAAATGCTGTTCAAGACAACAAACACTTATTATAGATGCATCTTTCGTTGACTGAACGTACATATATGAGCCCAAGAAATCAAGTCGTTCCGCAATTTGTTCTCCCGATTGAGTAAGAGAACCTTCTTGTAACATTGCTAATGTTGATAAAGCAGCAAGAGGAGACTCTGATTGGATAAATTTTCCTGCATCAAAAATAAAATCAATCTTTACAATCTCTTGATCTTGAATTGGGAAGAGATAAATTGGAATAGCATTTTTTGCAATAACTCTTTCTGGAGTTAGAATTGATAACTTTTTAATGGTATGAAAATCTGGAGCCTTTTCTCTATGTAATTTTACAATCTGCATACAAAATAATGCTATTCTTTATGTCCGCCAAATGAATATGAGGCACCTATCAAAAAATTACAACGTTGTGTAGGATAATCAATATATCGTTGATTATTCAACCCCAAGATATTGTTAACATCAACAAACAATTCAAACACACTATTATAGAAATAGTTAATTTCTACACCCAAATCCACAATAGATTTATTAGAAAAATCTCCATTCCCTTCCGACTCACTTTTATACAACATATAGTACAATTGTGGTTCAATTGTCAATTTTGTCTTATTTGTATTTGGATTCACAATAGAAAAACGAGAAGCCAAAGTAACATCGGCAATTGGCTTATACCAAGCATATTTCAAAGAATCACTTACTTGCCACAAATAATAATTTGCATCTAATCCGAAGTTAACCTTGCGAAACAAAAATCCTAAATCGCCATGAAGTTTCATCAATGTTGCATCATCGTATGCTATTGTGTATAACGTATGTGCGTCATCAATAGGCATCAAAGATTCGAAACCAGAAATCAACTTTCCATCCAAGGGACGATACGCTTGCCAAAAATACATATCTTCGTATGCCTTCACAGCAAATGAAGCATTATATGTTATCAATTTAAGCAGACGTCCATCCAATCCAATTTCAAATCCGAGTCTATCTATTGATGGTCTAATCATCACAGAATCACACGCATAGGGATTTTCATCTAACATCTTTTTCATTGAATGAAAGTCAACATTGCCAGCAACTTTAAAATACGGAATCATCTTCAGTTTTGGTAACGAGTACGTAAATGCAACGTCTGGGAAAATTTTTAAAGTACTAATTCCGCCCAATACAGGAGTCAATTTCACGCCTACTCTCAAAATCCATGCGTTTGCTCCAACTTTTGCGTATGGTAAAAATTGCATAACACTTTGAAATTTTGATAAAGACGAGTCAATATCTTTTGGTTCAAAATTTAATGCACTCAACTGAATATCGCCATCAAAACCAAGAGAAACTCGCTCTAATTCTTTTACTAAACCGCCTTGTATGCCAATTAAATTTTCAACATTCGTTGGATTCGCAGCACACGTCAAATCATAATCAAGCGAAGCATTGTAACGAATTGCATCTTCATCAGCAGAAGTTGATTTAATACCAACATTTGCATTCAGTCCGAAAATATTACGACGAATATCTTTTTTATATTTCTTATCATTATCAACAATTGATTCATAATCGGTATTATAACCATATCGCAACACACTTTTGTACTGAGGCTTTATGGAAGCAGACAATGTAAAATCATCATAAAATCGTTTCCAATATGCTGACACATAATCGGTTGTATATCCAGCAGGCACTTTTTCATTATTGTCCAATTTTACTTTTCCTGCCGAACCAAAATGATAGAACTCAATTCCAGACTGTTTCAAACGAGAACGTTCCGTCATATAACGAACAGCTGCCAAACCAGTCCAATAATTTCCGAGACCTATAACTGCTTCACCACGATATAATTCTTGTAATTTATCACCCTTCACACTAACCGCCTTTAATGGAATAATGTGATAATCGGTTTTCAATGGAGTTGTTTCAACATCATACTTCAAATTTACTTGCAAATCAAGCGTATCGTACACTTTCGGATTCACAGAAATACGAGATGCATCTGAAATTTGAGGTTTGTATTCGGAATAAACTTGAATAGTTCTTTGTAATTCTTGCGAGTCTTCGTTTTGAGCAAAAGAAAACACAGAAAAAGTAACAAATAATAACGTACAAATGTTTCGTATCACATTATATTTCATATTCATACACATTGATATTAAGGCATTAATGCCAATAAACCCACAACGCAAATTTATTGAATTTACCAATTTATGTATATGAGAACGAATAAAGTTATTGAAAGGTTATTAACCGAAAAGAAGTAAGAAGTATGAATTTAGGAGATGGGGTCGAAAGCATTTCTCTGAAGTTCGATAGAAAGAGAACGTATATGGTATAAATCAACTACGTTCTCTTATGCAAATTAATGGTTTTTTCTAAAATCTTTTACTCTCACAGCTTTCCCTTCAGCTTGTGGTATAGAACCTTTTTCAACCAATTTTACACGTGGAGTCAAAAGAATTTCGTCTTTCAACTGACGAGTAATTTCTTTGGTAAGATTTTGCAATGTTGGATAATCATCAATTCTAAGATTGTCGCCAATTTCAACTTCCACTTGCATTTCATCATTGTTGGCTATCGTATCAATTGTAATCAAATAATTCATTCCTAATTCCTTGAAACCCATCAAAATGCGTTCTATTTGAATTGGAAAAATATTTACACCTTTCACAATAATCATATCATCGCTACGACCTTGAAAACGAGCCAAACGACGGTGAGTTCTGCCACAAGGGCATTCTCCTGGAATAAATCTCGTCAAATCTCTTGTACGATAACGGAACAATGGCATTGCCTCGCGGTTGATTGTTGTCAAAACCAACTCACCCACTTCACCTTCTGGAACTGGTTTCAATGTAACTGGATCAAGAATTTCAGGAATTACATAATCTTCCCAAATATGAAGTCCATTTTGTTCCTTACATTCAAATGCAACACCTGGACCATTCATTTCTGACATTCCAAAACAGTTGTATGCTTTTATACCAAACAACTGCTCTATACGTTGACGTTGCTCTTCGGAATGAGGCTCTGCACCAAGACAGAAAATACGCAATTTAGTGTCTTTCTTTGGGTCAATTCCCATTTCATAGAACACTTCTGCCAAACGAGTTGCGTAACTTGGAATTGCGTGAATAATTGTCGTTCCAAAGTCCATAATGAATTTAATCTGACGTTTGCTGTTTCCCGCAGCCGCAGGCACTGTTACTGCACCAAGACGTTCTGCTCCATATTGATAACCAAGACCACCAGTAAACATTCCATAACCAGAAGTATTTTGGAATACATCGGTGTTTCTACAACCCACCATATACATACAACGAGCAACTTGTTCTGCCCATTGGTCCAAATCTTTTTGCGAGTGTGCAACTACCGTAGGATTTCCTGTTGTTCCACTTGACGAATGCACACGAACAACTTTTTCCATTGGGACCGAAACCAACCCAAATGGATAATGTCCACGCAAATCATCTTTTGTTGTAAATGGAAATCGTTGTAAATCTTCCAACGATTTTATACTTTCAGGTGTAATATTATTTTCTTTAAACACTTGGCTGTAATACGGTGAATTCATAGCTATTTCAACCGTTTTACGAAGTCTTTCTACTTGTAGTTTTTCCAAATCGGGACGTTTCATTGTCTCGATTTCCTCATTCCAAAATTCTTTTGAAGCCATTATAAAATTATTATGAGCAAACGCTCTATTCTAAAAAACGCTCAAAGTTACGGATTTTATTAAATTTTCTATCTTTGCAACTGAAAAAAAATACGCAATGAAACATAAAATCGAAACTTGCTATTCGCCCATTCTTTTTGAAATTTTTGAGAATAAAGACGCTATCGTTGTTGTTACCGACATTTTACGCGCGACAACATCTATTTGCAACGCTTTCACCAATGGAGTACAAACAATAATTCCAGTAAAAACTGAAGAAGAGGCAAAATCATTTCAAAAACAAGGATTTCTTATTGCTGCCGAACGGAATGGTATAAAATTAGATTTCGCCGATTTTGGAAATTCTCCAGAAAATTTCAGCAAAGACATTGTTGGGGGCAAAAACATTGTGTACAGCACGACCAATGGAACTAAAACAATTCAAATGGGACAAAACTGTAAAGCCGTTGCAATTGGTTCTTTTTCAAATTTTTCTGTCTTAATTGATTGGATAAAAGCCCAACATTCTGATGTAATTTTACTTTGCGCTGGATGGAAAGGGAAATACAATATAGAAGATTCAATATTCGCAGGTGCCGTTGCCGAAAAACTTGTGGAGTCTAACAATTACGAAACCATTTGTGATTCAACAGTTGCGGCAATTGATATGTGGAAAAATCACAAAAACGATTTGCGTGGATTCATTGAGTTATGTGCTCAACGCTCTCGTCTCAAAAAAAATGGTGTTGATGGCTGTATTGATTTTTGTCTCACAATGGACACTTGTCCATACGTCCCTATTTACAAAAATGGAAAAATCGTGATTGCTGAAAATACTAAAAAATAAAGATTTCCCATAATAAACGCAACTGAAATATCTTGGTAACCAAAAAGAAACATACCACATCAAGTAAATCAACAAGTCGGAAAAGCAAAAAATCTGTTTCTAAAAAAATAAAAAAAGAGACAAAAAAACTTTTACGAATGGTTGCGGGTATTTCGTGTGCAATTCTTGTCGTAATTTTTTGTTTTCAACTAATTCCCAATCACAATAAACAAGAGGAAAAACAAACTGATGGCAATATGCCTAATGTTTGTAAGCAAGTACAAGAAAATTATGGAAAACTAATTGATTCTTGCTCTTACCTCATCGGAATTCCACCAGAATATGTAAAAGCACTGACTTGTTTAGAATGTTCTGGTCGTACCGATATGCCCAAACGGTTTGAAAAGCACGTATATAAACGATTAAAAGACGTTCGTGATGGGAAAAAGATTTCCTACGAAGGTGTTACAACGGCAATGATACGTGACGCGAACGATGATGCTCTCAAAAACTTAGCAACTTCGTGGGGTCCATTTCAAATTATGGGATACAAATGTCTGCACCTAAATATAAACGTAGCTGACCTACGCGGAAACGAAGCCGTATATTGGGGAATAAAATGGATTAAAGGTGAATATGGTCATTTATTAAAAGCAAAAAAATACAAAGACGCTTTCCACTATCATAACGCAGGCTGTGTTTATCCATCAAATGGAAAACCTAAAACATACGACAAAAATTATGTTCCCAATGGTTTGGAATATATGAAATGGTTTTGAAAAAGTAAGGTAATAATACAACTCTTATCAGTTGTCCAATGAATCACTTTGTGTAATCATCTTATCATTATGAAAATCAAGCTAAAAACTGACTACTAACACCAGATTACAAATGATTGTGCAACTGGTATCGTGTTTACATAAGTAATTAGTTTATAGTTGCAAATGCCTATTTTCCCAACCTCAAACAAGCACCAATAGAGAAATGAAATATTGTACATTTCGTGTACATTGTGTTCGGCACATTATCATTTGCCGTATCATACGAATCGGTTGAATATGGGAAAGAACATCCTACTTTTGCAACGGCTTTAATGGAACCTGCTCCTAATCGTAAAAACATAAGTGGCTCTAAATGCCACAACGTGAATTTTTCGGTTCCCTTAGAACGCAACAAGGCGTCATCATAATTTATACTTTCCCATTTAAAAGTATGGAATGTTGGAGCAACGCGAAACGCAATACCAAAATCACAATATTTTGACGTAAAACCTGTATTTATTTGAGCGAATGGCATTATGTATTGAGAATCATATTTTTCTAAAGCATCTGTTTTAAAATCATTTTCATCCTTTGCGTGACAATAACCAAGTCCGCCAAATGCTTCAAGTTTAAAATGTTCCGAATTACACATATTGTAGTAACCTACACCAACTTCATAATGACGATTATTAAATTTTCCCCAATGTGATAGTTCCAATGTTGTTGAATCCTCATCTTTACTCGTGTAAATATCATAGAAGTTTGTAAAATTTCCATACGAAATATTGACACCTGCGAGACCAGCCCAATGGTCATTAAACGCGTATGCTCCACCGAATTGCACCGTATTTGTTGATAGCGAAACTTCCGCCTGAATATCTCCCTGTTTATCCAATAGTGGTGCATTCCCCATACTTGGAATATACATAGACGAACAACTTGAAAACACGAAAGCACTCACAAGCGCGACAAACAATACCCAACGATTTTTCATACACATGCTATTTAATGGATTATACTTCTAAATCGGAATCTTGTTTCCTCCAAGAAAACATTATTTATGTTCTGGAACTACGGCAAAAAACAACAAATCTTCCGTACCAGAATTTATCAAACTATGTTCGTGACCTTTCGGACAATAATGGACATCACCGACCGAGACTGCAGAATATTCACCATCACAAAGAACCTTCCCAGAACCTTGTAGAATGTACATTATTTCACTATTAGATGTATGAGTATGCAAACCTATAGAAGCTCCTGGCACAAGACGACCTTGCATAATTCTATTATTCTCATCTACAAAAAATTTCATATTGGCAGCCTTTTCACCACCTTTAAACGCTTGAAGTTCTTCTTCTTTAATTTGTGAAAAATCTATATTCATATCTAACAATTTTATGCGTAAATGTATAAATTAAAAAGGAATAATGTACATCGTTATGATATTTTTACCATCAGTCACTCTTCTTTACAGGAACAAAACTGCTTTACAACAACTTAACACCATCTTTTTCTGCTGCAACTAATTTTTCTCCATGATACACCAATTTGAGATGAAAAAATGGTTCTTCAAGATTATGTACTAATCGCAAAAAAATCTTGTCGCCCTCCCACATTGGCAAAGATGAAAGCTTTTGTTTATCAATCCATTCCAAATCACCTTCATCACAATTTTTTTGTGTACCAGTCCATTCCAAACATGAAAACAAATGCATTGACTCACCATACGAATCGTCTAAATAAAACGTAACAATCCCCCTATATTTCCACTTCGTTACCGTAAATCCCGTTTCTTCCCAAACTTCACGCAACATACATTGTTCTGGTGTTTCGCCATCTTCAAATTTTCCACCAACACCAATCCATTTGTCGTGGTTTATGTCGTTTGCTTTCTTCGTTCGATGCAACATCAAATACTGACCATCTTTTTCTAAATAACAAAGAGTTGTTTGTTTCATTCTCTATAAAAAATAAATTACTGACTGACAACCAATTACGAAAGAACAATTCCGTCAACCATTACTAATGTATAATTTAAGGTAATGATATACATCTTGGTAGCAATTTAGTTGTCTGTTACCAGTTATCAGACAAATCTCTTTATGTAATCAACTTACCATTATGAAAATCAAACTGAAAACTAGTTACTTATATTTAATCACAAATGATTATTATGCCAACTTGAATATCGTTTCCTAAATTAAACAATCAAAAATACACATATTCATCAAACTATGACTCAAAATCCTTCAACAAATCAGCACCAAATTCAGCAAAAAGATGTAACTTGCGTAATAAAATCATTTCAACTATGAAACACACATTATTGGGAATAATTTTTCTTAGTTCTATTATCGTACTTTCTGCATGTTCAAAAAAAGATGACATTAAACCAGAAATTACTCCTACTGATACCATTCCACCAATTCCAGAAATTACTGGATATAAGTATTATGGTGCAGAATTATATTCAAAAGAATCGTTCAAATATGGACGATTTGAAGCGAGAATGAAAATGGCGTATGCTCCTGGTTGTATTAGTTCTATGTTTTTATATTACAACAACTCTGACGTAAGTGGTAGTTCCACTTGGAATGAAATTGATATAGAAGTTATCGGTACATCTAAGAAAAGATTTCAATCGAATATTATCACAGGAAATCGAAATAGTAAAATTACCAGCGAACAAACTCATCGAGTTTTAGGTGCGATTGACACGGCATATCATATTTACACTATAGAATGGACCCCAGAATATATTTCTTGGGCATTAGACGGAGAAATTGTTAGGAAAACCGAAATAAACGACACGAAAGAACAAGTTGCATCTCTAACAAAAGAAGAAAGCCTTCGATTCAATTTGTGGGCAAGTTCTAGTACTGGTTGGGTTGGCACAATGAACCCAGAAAAAATTCCTATCACTCAACATATTGATTACGTAAAAGTATATGATTATGACACTGTAAATAAAATATTTACAGAAAAATGGGTCGATGATTTCGATGGAGATTTCAACACAACTCGTTGGTCTCGAGGAGATTGGAGAATGGATTTAGTTACAGAACGTCCTGCAAATGTCTATATTAAAAATGGCGAATTGTTATTGAATTTGACAAAAGAGCCTATTTTCGCAAAATAAATTCAAAAAAGGGCAAGTCACCCCCAGAAATGCAGATATTTATATTCTACATCAGCGCATTAACTATCATTACATTCTTTGTGTATGGTGTTGACAAATACAAAGCAACACACAAAAAGTGGCGCATTCCAGAAGCAACACTAATTGGATTAGCAATTATTGGTGGTAGTATTGGCGCATTGGCAGGAATGAAAATTTGGCATCATAAGACATTACATCCACTATTTAAGTATGGTATTCCTCTCATTCTCATACTTCAAGTCATTGCCATTGTTTGGTGGTTATGGCCAATAGCGATAAAATAAGATATACCATTCTTCTACAATTGTTTTTTTGATTATTTACATCTTGGATGCCAATCACTTACAGCGAAGTTTCAATAGTCAGATTTCAATTTGATTTCCATAATAGCAAGTTGTATTTCAATCATGCTTATTCAGTCATTTACACACACCTAACCACTAATTTAATTCTCTTGCTTTCTCTACTCTGCTAAAAATTTCTTACCTTTGCACGAAAATCACAGTCGGGAGACTGCAAAACAATACAATATGATAACAGTTGACAATTTGGCTATTCAGTTCGGGAAACGAACACTTTTTCAAGATGTGAATCTTAAATTTTTGCCAGGAAACATTTATGGCGTAATAGGGGCAAATGGTGCAGGAAAAACCACATTTCTTCGACTACTTTCAGGAGATTTAGACTCTACGCGAGGAATCATTTCATTGGGTTCTAACGAACGACTTTCGGTTTTACGCCAAAATCACTTTGAATATGACGATTGTACAGTATTGAATACTGTATTGATGGGATATTCTACCCTATGGAATGTGATGCAAGAAAAAGATGCATTATATGCAAAAGAAGATTTTAGCGATGCTGATGGTATCCGTGCTGCTGAGTTGGAAGAACAATTCGCCGAAATGGATGGTTGGAATGCCGAAAGCGATGCTGCGGCACTTTTAAGTGGTCTTGGCATTAAAGAAGATATGCACCAAATGTATATGAAAGATTTGAGCGGTAAAGAAAAGGTGCGTGTTATGTTAGCTCAGGCGTTGTTCGGAAATCCAGACAATTTATTACTTGATGAGCCAACAAATGACTTGGATTTGGCAACAATTTCGTGGTTAGAAAATTTCTTGTCAAACTTTGAAAAAACCGTGTTGGTTGTTTCCCACGATCGTCACTTTTTGGACTCAGTTTGTACTCACACCGTTGATATTGACTACGGGAAAATACAATTGTACGCAGGAAACTATTCATTTTGGTATCAAAGTAGCCAGTTAGCATTACGCCAACAAGCACAACAAAACAAGAAAGCAGAAGAAAAACGAAAAGAATTACTTGAATTCATTGCTCGTTTTAGCGCGAATGTTGCAAAATCAAAACAAACAACAAGTCGTAAAAAAATGCTTGAAAAATTGAACGTAGAAGAAATTCAACCTTCTACTCGCCGTTACCCAGGTATTATTTTCAAACCAAATCGTGAAGTTGGAAACAAAATATTGGAAGTAAGAGGTTTAACGGCTTCTATTGAAGGTACAACTCTTTTCAAAGACATAGAATTCACCGTAGAAAAAGGAGACAAAATCGTTTTCTTGTCTCGCGACCCACGCGCAATCACAGCTTTATTTGAAATTATTACAGACAATAGAAAAGCAGACAAAGGCAGTTTTGAATGGGGAACTACCGTAACAAGCGCATATCTTCCTGTTGATAATTCTAAATTTTTCAACACAGACATGTCGTTGATTGATTGGCTTGCGCAATTTTCAGAAGATACACACGAGGTATTTTTGCGTGGCTACTTAGGAAGAATGTTGTTCTCTAATGAAGAAGTGTACAAACAAGTAAAGGTTCTTTCTGGTGGAGAAAAAATGCGTTGTATGATTTCCAAAATGATGTTGAAAGACGCAAACGCATTAATTTTGGATTCTCCAACAAACCACCTGGATTTGGAATCAATTCAAGCATTTAACAACTCTTTGATGCAATTCCCTGAAATCGTGTTATTTACATCTCACGACCACGAATTCATACAAACTGTTTGCAATCGAATTATTGAATTGACACCAAACGGCATTATTGACAAAAAAATGGATTACGACGATTATATTACAGACGAAAAAGTTGCTGCACAACAAGCAAAACTATACGGAGATAATTAATCAACACTGCCCAAATAAGATAGTTAAAGAAGTTCATGAAAACAAAATTAGATACTATTGACGAAGCTATTCAAGAATTCAGAAATGGAAACTTTGTAATTGTCGTTGATGACGAAGATCGTGAAAATGAAGGCGATTTTATCATTGCTGCCGAAAAAATCACTCCAGAAAAAGTGAATTTTATGATTAGCAATGGCCGTGGTGAATTGTGCGCTCCTATCAGCGAAGATAGATGCGCAGAATTAGAACTAGATATGCAAGTGGTAACCAATACGTCTTTGCACGAAACACCATTTACCATTACTGTTGACCTAATTGGCAGTGGTTGCACAACTGGTGTATCTATGTTCGATAGAGCCACAACTATACAAGCATTAGCCGACCCAAAAACCAAACCTTCTGATTTGGCTCGTCCTGGACACATTCATCCTCTACGAGCAAGAAATCGAGGTGTTCTTCGTCGCGCTGGGCATACCGAAGCTGCTGTTGACTTGGCTCGACTTGCTGGTTTCGCACCCGCTGCAGCTTTGATAGAAATTATCAATCCTGATGGTACAATGGCTCGACTACCACAACTATTGGAAATTGCCGACAAATTCAATCTTAAAATAGTGTCTATCAAAGATTTAATTGCATATAGACTCAAGCAAGATTCTATTGTTGAAAAAGGTGTTGAAGTTGATTTACCAACAAAATATGGTCACTTTCGCTTAATTCCATTCCGTCAAAAATCTAATGGATTAGAACACGTTGCTCTTATCAAAGGCGAATGGAAAGACAACGATCCAATTTTAGTGAGAATGCACTCTTCGTGCGCAACAGGCGATATTTTTGGCTCAATGCGCTGTGAATGTGGCGACCAATTACACCAAGCTATGCAAACCATTGAAAAAGAAGGTAAAGGTGTGATTGTTTACTTAAGCCAAGAAGGTAGAGGCATTGGTTTGATGAATAAGATTGCAGCATACAAATTACAAGAGGAAGGATTAGACACAGTTGATGCCAATATTCAACTTGGGTTTAAAGCTGACGAACGTGATTATGGTGTTGGTGCAACAATTTTACACGAATTGGGTGTTTCCAAAATTAAATTGATGACAAACAATCCTAAAAAACGGGTCGGTTTAGAAGGCTATGGATTGGAAATCGTTGAAAACATACCAATTGAAATCCCTGTAAATCAATACAATGAGCATTATATGCAAACGAAAAAAGATAAAATGGGACATCTGTTACATTTGAAATGATTTTTTCTATCTTTGCTCGCTTTAATTTAATCCAGTATGGAAGATAACAATAAACAATTCGAACCTCGCGGAGATCGCAAATTTTGGGGAGGTCGAGGGAATAGCAAACCACGGAGAGATTGGAATTCATCAGAACGACCTTTCAGAGACAGAAGACCTTTCAATCGAGATGAGGATTCGGAACGACCTCGTTTTTCAAAATCATACAATCGTTCTGAAAGACGATTTGATGAAAAAGAAACTCGCGCTTTCGGTTCTCGGCGTTTTAACAATAAACCTCGTCGTCAATTTGATGACAACAATGAATTTGAAAAAACTGAACGTCAAGAATTCAAACCTCGTCGTTTTGAAGATAGACCACGTCGTCAATTTAATGAAGACGAACGCAAAAATTTCTCTAACGAAGAACGAAAACCATTCTACAAATCTGAACACTCTCGCAATTTCAAACAAAAACGTTTTGACTCAAGACAAAATCAAAAATTTGTACAACCAACCGAATATACGTCAATAGATAGGAATCTCATCACTCGCAATTTCGATGACGAATGGAATGATGAAAATTTGGTTGTGATGGATAGCGTTCCACAAGAGGAAGATATTGAAATAAAACGTCCAGCTACCGAAGCAGAGGGCTATCGCTTAAATCGTTTTATTTCTGCTGCTGGAGTTTGCTCGCGTCGCGCTGCTGACGACTATATTGCCGCAGGAAGAATCACTGTTAATGGCAAAAAAGTTGTAGATTTTTCTACAAAAGTTTTTCATGGTGATGAAGTTTGCTTAGATGGGAAAAAACTTGCTTCTCAAAAGAGAGTATATATTGTATTTAACAAACCAAAAGATTGCATTTCAACAAAATACGACCCAGAAGGAAGAAAAACAATTTTCGATTATGTAAAATCAGACATCGAAGTTGAAAATGTTGGTCGTTTAGATAGAAACACTACTGGTGTTATGTTATTGACTAACGATGGCGACTTAATTGAACGATTGACTCATCCTCGCTACAACAAGATGAAAATCTACCACGTATTTCTAAATAAAAATTTATCTAACGAAGATTTTGAATCAATACGAAATGGCGTTGATTTCACACTAGAAAGTGAAAATGGTGAAGAAGTTAAACAGGTTCACGTTGATGTTGATGACTTACAATACGTTGAAGGTGAAAGAAATCAAGTTGGAATTCAAATCCACTCTGGAATGAATCGCGTGGTTCGTCGTATTTTTGAAAAATTTGGTTACGAAGTAGAAAAACTTGACCGTGTGTATTTCGCAGGTTTGACGAAAAAAGATTTACCTCGTGGACATTGGCGTTATTTGACACAAAAAGAAGTTGGGATATTGAAAAGAGGAGCTTACGCATAATGGCTTTTAAATCTGGATTTGTAAATATTGTTGGAAACCCCAATGTTGGGAAATCAACGCTAATGAACGAACTCGTTGGCGAAAGATTGTCAATTGTAACAGCAAAATCACAAACAACGCGACATAGAATTTTAGGAATTGTTAATGGAGATAACCACCAAATTGTGTTTTCCGACACTCCTGGAGTATTAAAACCAGCCTACAAACTACAAGAATCTATGTTGAAATTTTCGGAATCCGCCCTCGTTGATGCCGATGTCATTTTATACATTACTGACCCCGAAGAAAGCGCTGAAAAAAACGCAGATTTTCTTGAAAAGGTCAAAAAAATGGAAAACATACCAACGCTATTGGTTATCAACAAAATAGACTTGATTAATCAAGAAAAATTGATTAAACTCGTTGAATATTGGGAATCTGTTTTACCTCAAGCCGAAATTATTCCAAGTTCTGCATTGAATAAATTCAATGTCGATTACATTATGAAACGCATTATTGAATTGTTGCCAGAAGGTGAACCATACTACGACAAAGATGAGTTAACCGACAAACCAATGCGTTTTTTTGTATCTGAAATAATTCGAGAAAAAATTCTCAAACTGTATAGCAAAGAAATTCCGTATTCGTGCGAAGTTGTTGTTGAACAATATGAAGAATCACAAAAAAATGTACATATTCGTGCTGTGATTAACGTATCTCGTGATTCGCAAAAAGGAATAATTATTGGCAAAAAAGGTGAAGGTATCAAACGATTAGGAATGGAAGCTCGGAAAGATATTGAAGCCTTTGTTGGAAAAAGTATTTATTTGGACTTATTCGTCAAAGTAGAAAAAGATTGGCGAAACAACGAACGAAACTTACGTGAATTTGGATATATATTTACAGACAACGACAAATAAAAAAAGCAACCTTATGGTTGCTTTTCGCTTTTAATATTCATCCTCATTGAATAAGAAATCTTCCTTACTTGGATAATCTGGCCAAATTTCCTCAATACTTTCGTAAACTTCACCTTCATCCTCAATTTCATTTAGATTTTCAATTACTTCTTGTGGCGCACCTGAACGAATTGCAAAATCTATCAATTCTTCTTTCGTTGCTGGCCAAGGTGCATCTTCCAACTTTGAGGCTAATTCTAATGTCCAATACATAATTATACCGATTTTTAGTAGTTTATTTTCCTATTTAATTTTTTGCGAATAAAATGAATTTTATAGAATTTACAAAGAAGTATTCAATGTTATTTCAGTTTTGTTGAAATCTTTCAGTATAATACGCGCAAGCACAAATAAATAGTCCGATAGACGGTTTAAATATATTGTTAATAACTTATCTACTTGACAATTTTGCGACAAATTAACAATATTTCGCTCCGTTTTTCTGCATTTAGTCCGCGCAATTTGACAATATGAAGAATAAATTTGTCCACCTGGAATTATAAAATCTGAAAGTGTAGGTAATTCTTCCGATAGTTGGTCAATATACGTTTCAAGTGTTTCAATATCCAATTGCGTTATTCTAGTTGATATTGTTGTTCCCGATTCATCTGCAATGCACGCAGCAATAACGAATAATTTTTTTTGAATATCAATCAATTGCAAAGAATATTTATCTACACAATCTCGAATTAAACCAATCCAAGAATTCAATTCATCAATTGTTCCATACGTCTCTACTCGCAAATCACATTTTAAAACTCGTTTCCCGCCAATTAACGATGTGGTTCCATCATCTCCTGTTTTTGTATATAATCTATTCATAATTGCCATTTGACTACAAATATATGATGACTAAAGAATTAATATATCTATACTGTTCCATTTATTGTAAACAAATTTTCACATTCTGTTGTTTGTATTTTAAATTTTCATAAATTTGTAATGATTACAAATTTATAATGAATACAACAATTACAAATAAACACGTAACTGAAAGATTAAATCAATTTGGTATCAAACCTTCTATTCAACGAATTGCAATTTTAAAGTATTTGTTGGAACATAGAACTCATCCAGCTATTGATGAAATCTACGAGACGCTATCAAAGGAAATGATAACGCTTTCTAAAACAACAATATACAACACTCTACAATTATTAGAATCAAAAGGGGCTATCTTGTCAATTCTTATAGACGATAAAATGGTTCATTACGATGGTTATTCCACTCAACACGCGCATTTTATGTGCAATTGTTGTGGAAAAATTTTTGATATTGAGCAAAAGTTTGATTATCCATCTGACAACGTAATTTTAAAGAATTTTAAAATTACAGAAACTCAAATGTACTATAAAGGAATATGTAATCTATGTTTAACTAAATAATTAAAAATTATGTCAAAAAAATTTATTTGTCCAGTATGTGGCTATGTTCACGAAGGAGACGAAGCCCCAGAACGCTGTCCACAATGTAAACAGATTGTAGAATGGAAAGTTGCTGACGAAAAAGCAGGCTTAACATTTGTAACAGAACACGTTATTGGTATCGCAAAAGATTGTGATGCAGAAATGAAGAAAGACCTAAACGCACATTTCATGGCTGAATGCACTGAAGTAGGAATGTACTTGGCTATGAGTCGTCAAGCTGACCGCGAAGGATACCCAGAAATTGCAGAAGCATTTAAACGCTATGCTTTGGAAGAAGCTGAACATGCTTCTAAATTTGCCGAACTACTTGGTGATGTTGTTTGGGATACAAAAACTAACCTTGAAAAACGTATGATGGCTGAAGCTGGTGCTTGCGAAGACAAAATGCGTATTGCTAAAAACGCTAAAGCTCAAGATCTTGACGCAATTCACGACACTGTTCACGAAATGGCAAAAGACGAGGCTCGTCACGGTCAAGGTTTCCAAGGTTTATACAACCGCTATTTCAAAAAATAAAATTATACGTTATCAAACAAAAAGGCTCGCCATTAGTGACGAGCCTTTTTGTTAACAGAATTCTTCAGTTATATCAGTCCCAAACGTTTATTTTTATTAGTCATTAGACAATCCGACACTTTTGTAATATAGAGTCGGTTGTCAATGTTATTTTTGTTCTGTGGGATTTTTCAAGAAAGGGTAATGTGTTAAATCAGAATTTGGCACACTCGATTCTTTTTGGAGTTTGAATCCCATACGTTCATAAATAGTTATATTATTGGGGTCGTATGTTTCAAGATAACAGCAACGACCGATATTTGTGGCATATTCTTGCATAGTGTGTATAAGTGTAGATGCTATATGTCTATGTTGCCTATTGTGTTTTACCGCAAGATTATAGAGATATATGTCCTCGTTTTGTGTGATTTCTTTTTTTTTCATAAACGAATATTTCTCAACGGCATCCGAATGGATGATAGTAGAGATCCCATTATGCATAAAAGGCAATTTCCATCCGCCCGCAAGAATGTATCTAATTAGTGGAGTTCCAGAGAAGCCAGGTGGAAGAAATTGTGCGAAACCATCAACGTCTTCGGAATTGGCAATAACGACAGCTTCAGGAGTTCCACGGAATAGCAGTCGCATAAGAAGTGCCAATTTATCATTGTACGATTTGTCTGGGGTATCATAATGATTGAAAAACGTGTTGTACATTCCGTAGCCAAGAAACGCATCTACGCCACATTCTACAAACTTTTTCTCATCTTTTTTCCCCAGTACATAAAGCCCTTTATCTTGAGCGTAAGCAATAAAATCTTCTTTAGAAAAAGGATTCATATTATTTGTAGTCTTACTTGTTATTGTTTTTATTTCGCTTGACAAGCAAATATAAAACAAAATAGTGTTTCCTCAAACTAAAGGTGCAGAAGCATTTGTAGGTAAAGGAATATCCGTATTACATATAAAAGATTCTAACTTAGAGGAATAATTTATAGCATTTCAAAGTATTAATCCATAAAATTCTTTCTCATCTCTTATTAAATAAGTACAACCAGTTTTATTTCACAAATGTTTTTTGTATTGGAACGGGTACGTTGTTAAGGTACATCTTAACCGAATACACACCATTTAGTAATGATGAGACATCGCATTTTGCCTTTGTTCCCATAACAGAATAACGATTAACGACTTGTCCCGCAGCATTGACGATTTCTATGTGGTTAATCATTTCTGATGATTCAATATTTAAGTAATCTTTTGCTGGAATTGGATACATTACAATTTTTGAAACATTCACATTTTCGATTCCTGTTTGGATTGTCAAATGCAAGGTTACAACACTGTCGCAACCTGTTTGTGTCTCCAATGTTTGTACGTAATCGCCGCTTTCGTTGTATGTTACGCCATTCCAAACAAATGGTTGAGATGACGTTTCGCTAAAATCAGAAACTGTTGCATGGTTGATTGTTAAATGTAACGTAACAGTTGAATCACAACCTGTTACCGTCTGTAGCGTCTGCGTATAATCTCCCGAAAGTGTATATTCTTCGCTTCCCCAAACAAACGATTCGCACGCTTGCTCTTCTATGTGATTTTCTACCGATTTGTTGATTGTAAGATGAAGTGTAACAATAGAATCGCAACCATTTTCGGTCAAAAATGTCCTTGAATAATCGTTTGATTCTGTGAATGTTTCGCCGTTCCATACAAATGACTCACAAGCAGTTTCTGTAAGTTCTTCATACAATCGTTCTTCCTCGAATGCAAGCGGAATTGCTATAGCGCTATCGCTACTCAATGTAGTATCGCTCAACATCAACGAAACAAAAAATTCACCTTCGCCAAACGTATGTGTCGGATTGCGGCTTGTGTCAACATCGGTGGCATCGCCAAAATTCCATTGATATGCATCACCATCAATACTATTGTCTTTGAATTGCAAAGTGATTGATTTACAAGTGATTTCAAGTGTGTCGAACGTAAAATCTGCAATTGGCAACGAGATTTTCTCGATTGTGTCGGTAATTACGCTGCTCCACACACCACGATTGTCCATAGAACGGAAATTCAAGTAATGAACGCCTTTTGGTATTCGGCGACAATCTAATTTGTCTGCTATATCAACATTTTTGCCAGCACTTTCCAATACCATTGTTTGTGCATCAACAAAATTGTCATCAAACCAATATTGATACGTTACAATATTGCCGTCTTCCGTTTGATTTCGGTATGCTTTTTTCGCAAAGAATTGACTTTTCGTTGATGTCCACACGCCGTTTTTATCTTGAAAACGAATATTCAGCACGTGTAAACCTTCGCCGAGAGTTTCAAAATTCAGTTTTGTATCTAACACAATATCTTTCGCGTTTGTGGTTTCCGTTGTTACCGCATTTGCAAAATCCGTATCTATCCAATACTGACAAACAGACATTGCATTTTCTTGTGCAACTTTCTGCGTTGGTTTCAAGAAAAATTGACTTTTCACCGCACTCCACACGCCGTTTTTATCTTGAAAACGAATATTCAACACGTGCAAGCCTTCTACAAGACTTTCAAAATTCAATTTGGTGTCCAATACAATATTTTGTGTGTTTGCAGTTTCCGTAGTAATTGCGTTTGCAAAATCCGTATCTATCCAATATTGACAAACAGACATTGCATTTTCTTGTGCAACTTTCTGCGTTGGTTTCAAGAAAAATTGACTTTTCACTGCACTCCACACGCCGTTTTTGTCTTGAAAACGAATATTCAGCACGTGCAAGCCTTCTACAAGACTTTCAAAATTCAATTTGGTGTCAAATACAATATTTTGTGTGTTTGCAGTTTCCGTAGTAATTGCGTTTGCAAAATCCGTATCTATCCAATACTGGCAAACAGACATTGCATTTTCTTTTGCAATTTTCGGTGCTGGTTTCACAAAGAACTGACTTTTCACCGCACTCCACACGCCGTTTTTGTCTTGAAAACGAATATTCAGCACGTGCAAGCCTTCCGACAAAGAACTTGCGTCAATTTTTGGAGCAACGTCAACATTTTTTGTCATTTCCTGTTGCACAACCACAGCATTTTCAAAATCGCCATTAAACCAATATTGATATTGGGAAATGGCATTTTGCGAAAATGTATACGCGCTTGTTAGGCAGGTAGCAAGTACGAGAACTATGCATCTTAGAAATCTCATAGGATTAGTTTTGAGCTCCAACCTTTACGTTTATTTGCAACATACCACTTTCGTCGGTATTTGACGCAGCATCAAACTCACGAATATGTGGATTTGAAGGCAAAACGGCCTTTGCATCTGGCCACGCATATTCACCACCATAAATACCGACTTGCGTTCCATCGGTTCCCAAATATTCTTCAGGATTTTGAAGTTGATAATCTTGATCAAAAGAAAATGTTGCGTTTACGTAGTTTACAAATATGTTTTCTGCAGCCACAGTATAAGGACTTTCGTTTGCTGTATTTTCAGTTCCACCAGTGCAATTGATATTGTTGTATAATGAATTTGCAGAGCCCGATAAGCCTCCGTCTCCCGCACCTATCATTGCATTGTTTCGAATAAGATTAAAATTACTATTTTGAATCAGGTATCTGTAAGTTGCATAACTGGATGCAGAACTGATAAGCACGTTATTTTCAAATGAATTGTAGTTTGAATTTAAAATTCTACCACTTCCAGACATGATACAATTTCTCATTATTGCATTAGAAATTCTAGTAAGATAAACATCTCCCGTGAATATGCATTGTACCAACTGAATGTTAGTTATTTTATCACTAGCAGTATTTTCTGCTATTCCAGTAAATCGACAACCAATAACTCGTACTTGCGTAATGGTATCTTGGCCTGCTCCAAACCGAATTGTTGAATTGCCTTGAACACCTTCTATGTGGAAATTGTCTGCACCCGTACGTATGCGTGTTTGATCGTTCAAAGTCGTAATTGTTGTAGCTTTTGTACTATCAGGCAAAATACCTGTTCCATAAATATGAATGCCTTTACTGTAATCCGATGGTTGATTGAACGAACCTCCAGGTAAATAAATAGTGTCGTTGTCAACCGCTGCCTCGTAGGCTTGTTTCAAACCATCAATACCAAGAAATGGAGTTTGTTCACCATTGTGATGAAGCATAACTACTGGTTCTTGTGCAAAAACTGTGGCACTTATGCCCATAAGCGTTGATAACGCCAATCCAAATAATAAATGTTTTCTCATAGTACTTATCTCAAATTATTTTTCACAAAGATAACATTTTTTCTTGTCAAAACATTCGTTTCCATAAAACCGACAAAAACATTACTATTTATCTCTCAACCAATTAGCACCTATACATTAACGAACGAGCCTATGGTACAAAAAGAATGAAAAGAATAGCAATACTATTGTAAACTTTTATTTGTCAATTCCAAACTAATAGACTTAAGTTCTGAGGCACCTCTCGTTAATTCTGGTTGGCAAAGTAATAAAGTTTTTCCTATAAATGCCAACAAACCATATTCCACATGATTTCCCATATTTGCAAAATCTCTAATAACCGTACAACCTCGATTTTCCAAATAATCAGCCATTTCAACACCGACTAAATAATCAATATATAGGTCATTTGGCGAATGCATCACATAATATTGCGTTTTTGTATTTGGTTGCCAATTTTGTCCTACACCACACACCGAATTTTCGCGGAACTTTGTCAAAAATAACTGACCAAGAGTACTCGTTGTATCAAAAGCCACATCAGTTAATATTTCGCTAATGTAATGTTCTCGACCAATCAAATCGTTGATTTCTTGCGTTGAATATGCTTTTGAAAGAATCCAAGATTGAATACTATCGCACAATGGTTTTCGGAACACATCAGAATATTCAAAATCTAAATTAAATGTTTCCTTATATGCTACAAGCATAAGAGGTAACGAGCAAATATAACCTGTTGTATCAGTTTCCACATAGGTTTTATACACTTGCGCTAAATCGTACGGACCACCTCCAACAGCAGTTACTACGAATTGAATATCTGGTCTATTTGCATCAACGTATCTTTGTACTGCCATAGCATCAAGAGCGCCACTTGAATACCCAAGATTATATCTTGGCAAATCATCAATAGCATAGCCTTTTTGTTTAAGAATAATCATTGCAGCGTCCCAACAATCAATAGTTTCGCGAGCAGAAATTTCTGTGCAGCAATATGCTTGTGGTTTATCTTCTGTATTTGACCACCCGTACAAATCAGCAGAAATTGCGATTCGTCCTTGGTATGGATTGAGATACAATGCAATATCAGCAACCTCATCACCCGACGTTCTTTCGTTACGTTTTGCCGTAGTAAATTCGTTATACAACATAAGAGTTTGCGGATTTTCCGTTTTTTCATATACCGCTGTTGGCATAGAAATTACACCTGTCAATCGAATCGGTGTCTGCATATCTGGTCCTACGCTCGTATATTCAAAAACAATTTGCTCAAAATCAACAACAGGATACGAACCAACAAGTTGCATTTCAACATGCCTATGTTGCGTTTTAGTAACAACAGGATTCAAGCCGTCATCATTTACATTTAAATTACCAGACTGTATATCATCATTTTTTTTACAGGATGTAAAAATCAAGATGACAATTGATAAAGTCAATAATAGTTTTTTCTGTTTCATCGCAAAACGAAATACAAATTAGTATTTATATATATCGGATTTATATGGACCTTCAACAGGAACGCCAAGATATTGAGCTTGTTTTTCAGTTAACTTAGTTAGTTTTACACCAAGTTTTTCCAAATGAAGACGAGCAACTTTTTCGTCCAATTTCTTTGGCAATGTATAAACATTCTTTTCGTAGTTCTTATTATTTGTCCACAATTCAATTTGAGCAAGCGTTTGGTTTGTAAACGAAGCCGACATTACAAAACTTGGATGACCTGTTGCACAACCCAAATTCAACAAACGACCTTCCGCCAAAATAAGAACGCTATGTCCATCTGGAAATGTCCATTTATCATATTGTGGTTTAATGTTGGTTTTCTTAATGCCTGGAATTTTTGCCAATTCTGACATTTGGATTTCGTTGTCGAAGTGACCAATATTTCCAACAATTGCCATATTTTTCATCTTCTTCATGTGTTCTGCTGTGATAATGTCGCAGTCTCCCGTTGTAGTAACATAAATATCACCGTATGACAACGTATCTTCAATGGTTAACACCTGATAACCTTCCATTGAAGCTTGCAAAGCACAAATCGGGTCAATTTCTGTTATAATTACTCGAGCGCCTTGCCCACGAAGTGATTGAGCGCAACCTTTACCGACATCGCCATAACCACAAACCACAGCGACTTTACCTGCAAGCATTACGTCAGACGCACGCATAATTCCATCGGTCAATGAGTGGCGGCAACCATATAAGTTATCGAATTTAGATTTTGTAACCGAATCGTTTACGTTGATAGCTGGGAATGGTAAAGTTCCTTGTTCTGCCATTTGGTACAAACGATGAACGCCAGTAGTTGTTTCTTCGGAAACGCCCATTATTTTTTCTTTTTTCTTGGTCCAGAATTTTGGATCTTCTTGCATTGTTTTACGACACAAGTCAAGAATAACACCCCATTCTTCGGAATCTGTTTCTGGATTGAAATCTGGTACTTTACCTTCGTCCTCGAATTGAGAACCACGAACAACAATTAACGTAGCATCGCCACCATCGTCGAGAATCATAGTTGGACCAGTTCCATCAGGCCATGTAAGAGCTTTTTTCGTACATTCCCAATAATCTTTCAATGATTCACCTTTCCATGCAAAAACAGGAACACCTTGAGGATTGTCAATAGTTCCTTTTTTACCAACAACAACAGCTGCTGCAGCATGGTCTTGAGTTGAAAATATGTTACATGATGCCCATCGAACATCAGCACCAAGTTCAACCAAAGTTTCAATCAATGCTGCGGTTTGAATTGTCATGTGCAACGAACCACTGATTTTGGCACCAGCAAGAGGTTTTTGTCCTTTATATTCTGCACGTAATGCCATCAAACCTGGCATTTCGATTTCTGCCAAATCAAGTTCTTTCCGACCCCAATCGGCCAACGTAATATCTGCTACTTTATATTCCATTATTTGTAAATTTAATTGTACAAAGGTACAAAATTGAATTAAATATAAAACTCTTACCACACAATTGGCTCTTTTCCTTCGGAAGCCAAAATTGCATTTGTTTGAGAAAAATGTTTACACCCAAAAAATCCGTGATATGCCGACAATGGAGAGGGATGTGCAGCAGTCAATACGTGATGCTTTGATGTATCAATAAGAGCAATTTTATCTTGTGCAAATCGCCCCCACAACAAGAAAATCAATCCTTCTCGTTTGTCCGACAAGGTTTTTATCACACTATCTGTGAACTGTTCCCAACCATGCTTTTGATGAGAGCCAGCCTGATTTGCCCGTACAGTTAATGTTGCGTTGAGAAGCATCACGCCTTGTTTTGCCCACGCCTCTAAATTTCCACTATCTGGTATTTCTTTACCAATATCTGATTGTAATTCTTTAAAAATATTTTGTAACGAAGGGGGCTTTTGAATTCCCTCTGGTACTGAAAATGACAATCCATGAGCCTGACCTGGACCATGATACGGATCTTGTCCTATGATAACAACCTTTACATTGTCAAATGGTGTATATGCAAAAGCATTAAAAATATTCTTTCCTTCGGGATACACCGTGTAGTGTTTTTTCTCTTCAACAAGAAATTGTTTCAAAGCAACAAAGTATGGTTTATTAAACTCATCCAACAAAACACGTTTCCAAGACTCTTCTATTTTAGGATCAATCATATTCTATACGTTATATGTTAACAAACCTTTTGAAACATTCCAGCGAAAACGAACTATCATTTTTGCCCAATCTCGCTGTCCTTTCAACATATATAAAAACCACAACGCTATCGTTCCAAGCCATTTATATAGTTCTTTCGCAATAGCAGATATTTTTTTTGATAAAGAATTACAACGTAAAATTTCACTAACACCGACACCGTATGCCATTTTTACGACATACTCCTCCGTAGTTCTTGACACTGGAATTACGTGTTGTGCCAAAGCCATTGGTACGTAATAAATTGCCATCTTTGATTCTCTTAGACGGACAAAGAAATCTTTTTCCTCACCACCAATCAAATTCTTTTTGGTTCTCCCCAATGATGTATTAAAATAGCCAACCTGCTCTACACACGAGCGCCGGAATCCCATATTAGCACCTATCGGATACGAATTTTTGGGAAATTGAATCACGTCATTTCCTAAATCAATTGCAGAAACAACAGGAGCAAGGCGTGGCGACATCCAACTTGGCTCTTTTCCCGATTCATATAAAGGAACTATTTTTCCCCCAAAAGCGAAAATATCAGATTGTTGCAACAACACTTGTCGAAGATTTTTCAAATAATCACTTGCTATATAAGCATCATCGTCAAGAAAAATGACAAAATCACCCTTTGATTCTTGTATGCCTCGATTTCGAGCAAATGAAAGCCCTTGTTGCTTTTCAATTATATAAAGAAAATTCGTCTTCGGAAAATCATTCCGAAAACGAATACATTCTTGTTCTGTATTGTCTGTACTATTGTTGTTAACAACAACTATTTCGTAATCATTTGTAGGGAAATCATTTGTAGCAATACATTTCAAAGTATTGTAAATGTATGCATCACGATTATAGGTACAAACAATTACCGAAAACATATTATTTCAAAATCAACATTGCGTCACCATACGTACCGAAACGATAACCTTCTTTTATTGCAACTTCGTATGTGCGTTTTACCAATTCGTATCCACCAAATGCACAAACCATCATATACATAGTTGACTGTGATAAATGGAAATTAGATATCAAACGATTTGCAATAGAGAAATTATATGGAGGGAAAATGAATTTATTTGTCCATCCATCGTATGGCTTCAAATATCCATTCATAGAAACAGATGATTCTATTGCACGTAAAACTGTTGTTCCACAAGCGAATACACTATGACCTTCAGCACGAGCATCATTCACCATATCAGCAATTTCAGGGTTAATAATCATTCGTTCTGAATCCATTTTATGTTTAGACAAATCTTCAACCTCTACATCGCTAAAATTTCCTAAGCCCATGTGCAAGGTAATGTAGGCAAAATCAACGCTTTTTATTTCAAGACGTTTCATAAGTTCGCGGCTAAAATGTGTTCCTGCTGCTGGCAAAGCAACAGAACCTTCTTCAGTTGCAAAAATATTTTGGAAACGAGCTTCATCTTCTGGTTCAACAGCACGAGAAAAGCGGATATGGTCAGGTAGCGGTGTTTCTCCCAACGAGAACAAAATCTTTTTAAACGTGTCATAATTTTCTTCGCACAAAAATCTAATTGTTCTTCCGCGAGACGTTGTATTATCAATTACCTCGGCAACAAGTTCTTCATTTTCACCAAAATACAACTTATTTCCAATACGAATTTTACGAGCTGGGTCAACCAACACGTCCCACAAATATTGTTCACGATTTAACTCTCGAAGTAAGAATACCTCAATAGTTGCCCCTGTTCTTTCTTTATTTCCATACAAGCGAGCAGGAAAAACGCGCGTGTTATTCAACATCAACACATCCTTCTCGTTGAAATACTCAATTATATCTTTAAAAAGTTTGTGTTCAATATTACCAGTCTTTGCATCAAGAACTAACAATCGTGCTTCATCACGATTTTCTGATGGATGCAACGCAATTAATTCAGCTGGAATTTTTAATCTAAAATCAGATAACTTCATTTTTATATAATTTTTCTCTATTTACTAAATCTTGGAATTGTTCAATTGTAAGACAATCTTGCAAAGAAACATCGCCAACCTTTGTTCTTTCTAAATCCGTCAAATAAGCTCCACTTTGTAATGTCTTGCCCAAATCGCGAGCAAGTGAACGAATATACGTCCCTTTACTACAAGAAACCTTAATTTGAATTGTTGGCAAATTATATTGCAATAATTCTATTTTGTCAATTCTCACCATTCTCGGTTGAATTTCTACATCTTTTGATTTGCGAGCAAGTTCGTAAGCTCGTTGTCCATTCACGCGAATTGCAGAATAGATTGGTGGTATTTGCTGTATTTCGCCACAAAATTGAGCAAGAGTTTGTTTTACCAAATCTTTTGTAATATGTTCTATTGGATACGTTGCATCTTCTTCTGTTTCAGCATCAAACGAAGGTGTTGTAGCGCCAAGTTTTATTGTTGCAACATATTCTTTGTCTTGATGCAAAAACATATCAATTCGCTTTGTAGCTTTTCCAGTGCAAACAATCATCACACCTGTTGCTAACGGGTCAAGTGTTCCCGCGTGTCCAACTTTTAATTTCCGAAAACCGAAGGCGTGACGCAATGTATATCGCGTCTTATTAACCAAATCAAATGATGTCCATTGTTTTGGTTTATTAAAATACAACACTTCGCCTTCTATGAAATCCATTCTATAGTATTGAAAATAATATAATTACGACAGAAACTATCGCACAATATACAGCAAAATAGATGAGTTTTCCTTTTTTAACAATATTTATCATCCACTTACAAGCAACACACCCAGAAACGAAAGCTGCAATAAAACCAACAACAAGTGCAATTGGTGATATTCCTGCCACAACTGCAGCATAGCCTTCTTTCATCATTTTCAACACATCTAATAAAGCCTCTCCCAATATTGGAGGTATGACCATTAGAAATGAAAATTGAGCAAGTTTTTCTTTCGTATTTCCAAGCAATAATCCAGTTGCAATTGTTGATCCAGAACGAGACAAACCAGGCATAACAGCACACGCCTGAGCCAAACCTATAATAAATGCATCTTTCGTTGAAATTTCTTCTTTTTGACGTGGTTTTGCAAAATACGAAAACGTCAACAAGGCTGCTGTAAGCAACAACATAATTCCCACAATGAGTAATCCAGAACCAAAAATGTCTTCAACATAATCTTTAAAAAATACACCTACAATTCCAACTGGAATCATAGATATGATTATGTTAAGAGCATATTTTTGTTCTGAAGATAATACCCACGTTTCTCCATCATTTCGATTTACGACAAACAACCCTTTAAAAATCCAAACAATTTCTTTCCATAAAATCACACACGTGCTACATACTGTTGCTACGTGAACAACGATTGTAAACATCAAGTTGGAATCTCCATCTTGTAAACCAAACAAAGCGGAACCAATTGTTAAATGCCCGCTACTACTCACAGGCAAATACTCCGTAAGACCTTGTATCAAGCCAAGGATAAGCGCTTCAAACCAATCCATTATTTATCTTGTTTTTTCTTATTAGGATTCCAAAGAATAGCAAAAATTTCAAAAAAGAATCCCAATAGGATTACGATAGGAGCGAGTGTCAATCGTCTAAAATTGAATATTTCTGGGACTTGAGTTGAATCGCCATTGGGATAAAACTCATCTGGCGCAGTTGTTCCTCCAGAAAGAAGAACGAACCCAATTATCAAAATAACAACACCTATAGCAACCAAAATATAATTTACACGACTAAACGTATAATTGTTATCTTCATTTGCTGGCAATTCCTTAAATAAATTCATCTTATATAATATATAAATCGTCTTTGTTAATTTTCAAGAACTTGTTGAGTGCAAAAAACGTAGCCACAAACGTGAGAAACATTCCCACCAAAAGCACAGTCAAATATACTATACCTAATAACTCAAAGTCAAGATATTTAATAATTTCATTGGCTTCAATTTGTAGAAAATATATAATTCCCGATGTAATGAGAACAGCTATCAAACCGCTCAAAAAACCTTGAAATGCACCTTTAAGCAAGAATGGAGCGCGAATATAATGATTCGTAGCACCAACAAGTTGCATAGTCTTAATTAAAAATCGCTTTGAATACACAGACAAACGAATTGTATTATGTATCAAAACGATAGAAACCATAAACAATAGAACGCTCAGAGCCAACAAAAACAAACTAATCTTCTTGATATTTGAACTCAATGATTGAATATGAGACCTATCATAGTGGATAGAGTCAATCAACTCATTATTTTTAAATTCCTGTTCAACGAGAATAAAATTTTCTGGCGTTGCATAATCAGCATAAAAATGAACTTCAATTGATGGTGGAATAGGATTCCCTTCTGCCAAATCAACATAATCTTGTCCTAATGTTCCTACCAAACGATTGCTCGCTTCTTCGGCAGACACATATTCAGTTGATTTTACCATTTCCATTGCATCAACTTGTTTTCGCAATTCAAGCATATCTGCATCACGCACATCTGTTTTCAAAAACAACGTAAAACCGACCTTTTCTTTTATATGATTTGAAATTGCTCGTCCACTTGTAAGCAATAGACCTATTAAACACAACACGAACAAAACCAATGCAACACTAATCAACGTAGATGTGTATGACGTAAAAATACGTTGTTTTATAACTTTATTTTGACGTTTTGAATGTTTCATATATTTGAAAGATACATCACATGGTATTATACAAAAGTACACTTTACCCCTATGATAAAAATTTTTACAAAGATATATCTTTTGCAATAAAAATACAAGGGTTCATGGAGCAGTCCTTCCTTTTTTTGTCCTACTACTTGAATAAAAAATGTACTCCTAATTTGAAATTACAGAGTTTTTTATAAAAAATATATTTTCACCTTTCACTCCACAACACCCCATTGGACTGTCAACAAGAGTTTCGCCAATTTCGTTTGCAGAAAAGTTGTAAAACCCATCGACGTCAGCTATAAATGAATATGGAAATTCTTCGTCTGCTTCATTTAAGTACGTTTTTCCAAATTCATCATCCTTAGAATACAAATACACTGCGCATCGTCCGTTGCTTGCACAAAACTTATCCCCAAATTTCACGTTTTTCAATAATTCTTCCATAAACAATTACGTCATTAAACTCAAACTATTTAATTTCAAGAATCTCATTTTTCAAAATATGCCATATTATGAAAGTTGTAGTATATATTTTAACTATTATTTACGATATCACACTATAAAAACATTACATAATAAATCGGAATATACGTTATTCCATTCTCGAAAGCAATCTCTCTATTGTTTGAAAGGACAATAGCTTTTTGTATATGATAATCTACAGTCTTAACGAAATGGGAAAGGGCGCTATGTACCTTATAATCCTTACCTGACTTAACTTCTATAGGCACAACAGACAAACTGTCAAAATCATCTATCAAGAAATCGACCTCACCATTCTTTTTATTATCATAATAATTCAAAATATGATTGTGTGCAATTAATTCCTGTGCAACAACAGACTCATAAACAGTACCCAAATTAACGCTTTTATTGTCATCAAGAATTGCTCGAATATTGTTTTTGTATAGCAAGTTTGTAAGTATGCCAACATCATTCAAATAAAGTTTCAATAAATTTTTACTTTGAGATTCACATAATGGGAATTTCGGATTTGAAATAGCATTTACATTAAGGGCAATCCCTGCCTGTATCAAATATTCGATTTCATCTTTATACTCAGAAAAACGAGCACCTTCGCGTTGTTCTATATCTTGTAAAATAATTCTTTTCTTTCGTGATTCCAAAGCTGATGGAATGTATTTATACACGGTAAGAGAACGCAGTTTGTTTTCTTTGTCATATTTCAAAGTATCCAAACCATAGTATTCATAAATTGAATTTTGAATATCTCGAACCATTGATATATTCATCGACTCTATAAATTCAGAAACAGCGGCAGGAAGGCCACCACAAAGCAAATACCGTTTGAACAAAGACAACAATCTGCCATGCATTCCTTCATCTAAACTTTCCTGAGACAAATATTTCTTATGTAATGATTCCATTGTCTCATTTGAGAAGCCGTTCGCCCATAAAAATTCCTCAAAATCAAGCGGATACATTCTCATAATGCGTGTACTTCCAATAGGAATTGAAACAGCACGGGCCAAAGTAACTCCAAGCAACGAACCACTACAGACATACGTATATTTTCCCTCCTTGTTCAGAAATTTCAACATGGTAAGTAAGTGTGGATATACTTGGATTTCATCCAAAAACACCAGTGTATCTTCCTTATTTCCCAACTTTTTTCCTAAAGCACCCAATTGTAGGTAGAAATCCTCCGTTGTGCGAGTGTTGTTAAATAGCTTTAGACCATTATAGTCGTCCAACAGATTTATCTCAACATAATTCGAAAATAATTTCCCCACATGCCTAATAATATAAGTCTTTCCTATTTGACGAGCCCCTTCAACAATAAGAATCCTATCTTTTTGATTTTTAAAATGTTCCTCTATTCTTATTTCTATTTTCCGTTTCAACATAACACTTTTTCCGCTTTACCGACTACACAAATGTACACTTTTTCTGTTTTATTTCATCAAGAAGCACACACTTTTTCCAATAATATCAACACAACAAACAACACTTTTTCTATAAATAAGACAAAACATTTGGAAAATAAAAATTGGCGGAGTTTTCAATCAATTTTCTCTGCAAAAATTTGGTAATCTGCTGAATAACAAAATCTACCAAAACACATTTCCTTATTTCCACTAAAATATCACTGCTTTTGGGAAATTTCCGACAGTATATTTTTGAATGAAATTTCCGTCCTTATCGTATTGCGAAACAAAATGTAATCCCAAACTTGGCGTTGAGGTAGTCCAAATATCTCCATTACTTGGATTTACACTAATACTATAAAAATATCCGTCTATCAATTTTTCCGTTTTTCCATTTTCTATTGCATAAACGGCTTCGTCAATATAGTAAACTCTATTGTTGTACGAAATCAAGTTGAGACCATACGAAGCAAGCTGATGATCAAAATCCATTACTGAAGAAACTTCGTATGTTTTAGAATTGATTGTAACAATTTTTGAATTCGTACTGCTTAGTATTTGTGTCCAATCTTCGTTGTATTGACTTGCTCCTTTACAAACAACAATTATATTTCCATCGTGGTCCAGCTCCATGTCCGACGGCATATCGCCTACGTCTATCGTTTTTTCCAACGCAAGATTTGCCACATCAATTACAGAAATTGTGTTATCGGTCAAATACCCTCCACAATTTGCAACGAAAAGTTTCCCATTTGCGACAATCATAGCATTCGGACCTTTTCCGCCTGTTGCAATCGAATCTATTTTTTGAAAAGAAAGTTTATTTACAACATACACATAATCACTGCCATAGCCATTTCCATTAGAGACAAAAATTTCATTTTCATTTCGATTTACAATAGATTGCGGATACGAAAATCCAGAACACGTACCAGCGCTTTTGAATGTTTTCACATCAACAACTTCGATTTTACCTGAATTATTTACGACAATGTAAGCTTTATCATCAATAATTGTCATTGACTGAACCACATCGCCAAATGGACGACCATTCATCGCATTAAAAACATCGCTTTCTACTTTGCCATCAACAATCGCATCGATTGCGCCATCGTTTGTTTGATAATTTCCTTCGCATACGACAAATATTGCATTGGAATACGAACCACTCGGCTTTAGATTGTCATCTTTATCACAAGCAGTAAAAACAAATGTTCCAGCGAGAAACAACATCGCAAATTGCAGTAATTTTTTTTCCATTTTGAAAAATTTAAACATTAAACATTAATTTTTGTCGGTGAAACAACGCAAAAATCAATGCAACAAATTTATCACACAATAACACAAAATTGCAATATGTAACTTGCCGTTTCATTTTGTTACCAAATGATTTTCACGCTCATTTAAGTAAATTAAGATTTGGCAGGTCTTCTGACTCATTCCATTCTTTGCTATCTTCCCATTCCAAGGAACAGTGATAATTGAGATTTGCAAAGAACCTCTCGAAACTTACAGCTGCGGAAACAGTCCAGGTCTTGCACCTGATTCCCTTTTCACCGCACGTTTATACAAACGTAACAGCACCAATTCTCTTTGACAAAAATAAAAAAAATAATCAAACAAATCAATCTATTGGAGAAATTATAAACTTAGGTAATGATATACATCTTGGATAGTAATTTAGTTGTCAGTTAGTAGTTATCAGTTGTCAGACAAATCTCTTTGTGAAATCTTCTTCCATTATGGAAATCAAACTGAAAACTGACGACTGATACCTGATTACAAATGATTGTGCTGCCAACTTATATATTATTTTCTAAACTTATTATTCTACCATAACGACAACCTTGAAATACATATCAACATTGACGCTACACACTTCTTTTGCATCCAAATCTTCAATAATAAATGTTACTCTATCTTCCTCAATTTCTATGCGAAAATTTTCTGGTATAACTTTGTCTTCAATAACGAGTGGATATACATACGGTAATGGACTCCAACAATAGCCACTTTCGCTATACTGTGTCCACATATAAGCAAAAACAGCCCCTTTGTTATCCATAACATAATTAGTGATATGATTATTATCTACAGAACAATATAGATATTGTCGTCCATCGAAGTCACCTTTTTGCCAATCTCGTGGAGTTATTGTATATTCTTGTGTATAAATTTTCGAACCTTCGTAATATTCATGGATATGTTCTTCCGTTATATAATCCTTTATACAACTTGTCATCATTGTAAGTGATATCAACAATTCAAAAAAGAAAAATAGTATTTTTTTCATAGTCATATATTTTATATATTCATACAAATGTATAAAATATTTATGGTATTGATATACATCTTGACAGCAATTTGATACGTTCAAGAATACGGTTTCGTGTAATTTGTGGTTGACAACCTTCTCTAGATCCATCAAAACAAAAAAGGCTGTCAGTATTCACTAACAGCCTTTCAAAAAAAGAGGCGGC
>JAZRVS010000026.1:0-5718 GCA_045599365.1 Bacteroidales bacterium | reverse complement strand
ACTAATTTCGGAATATGGTACCGTTCCAATTTCCTCAAATTCACTGTTGCCAGCTAATCGGTAAATTGTGTAATAGTCAATTTGGTCGGTATTTTCGCGTACCCAGACTACCAAATTCTTACCAGATTCTCGACTTGTTGTTACCAACGAAATTTCTGGTTGTTTGAGTGACATTTCAAGAGCTTGTGACAATGTGATTGAGCAACCTGTTGTTGGTTCGGTAACAGTAACCGTATATTCACCGAGTTCGCTACTTGTCAAATCACGTTCGGTTGAGCCATCACTCCACAAATAGTTGTATGAATTTTCAGTTTCCAAACGTATAGTCCCCAAATTGTTACAAGTTGGATTTATGACTTCTGCAATTGATGCTACAATTTCATTGGGTTGTGTAATAGTAAAGGCTTTAGTTGCCGAACATTCACGCGAATCAGTAACGACAACTTCATAGTTGCCAGCTTTTAGATTTTCGGCAACAATGGTATTGTTTTCCATGCCAATCCATTGAATTAGATTAGGTTCGATAGCGTTGTTGATTTGTAATTCGATTCGGCCGTTTGACATATCGTAGCAAGTTACATCGGTAATTTTTGCCGAAACCTCGATTTGACAATTTTTCTTCCAACGTGCCCAAAATTGCTTGTTTCCAAATTCAGTTGACTCAATTTCTGTAACAGGCAAACCATCATAATATGAAGTTGTGTACCAACCAATAAATGTGTATCCGTTCAACGAAACATTGGTTGGCAAAATAGTTTGGTTTCCGTATTGGTAGGAAGTAACAACATCTTCGTCAATTGTTCCACCATTAGTATAAAGTGTGATGGTATAATTATTTGGAGTCCATTTTGCAAAATATTCTTTGTCACCTAAATCGGTTGCCGAAATAGAAGTGACGCTTTCACCATTGAAATCTTTATTATCGAACCAACCACCGAATGAGTAACCTGTTTTTGTTATGTCAATAGGTAATGTTTCTGCAATTCCATATTTGTAATTAGTAACAATACCTTTATTGATTTCGCCACCATTGGTATTCAAAGTAACTTTGTATGAATTTACTTCCCATTTAGCCCAAAATTCTTTGTTGCCCAAGTCAGTTGAAGTAATGATTTTTTGCGGTTCTCCATAGTAATTTGAATTGTTGTACCAACCAGCAAATGTGTGGCCTTCGCGAACAACTGAATCTGGCAATTCGGTTGTTGATTCGCCATATACATAATTTGTTGCGACCGACGAATCCAAAATTTTACCTAAATTATTATTCAATACAATTGAATATGTGTTTGGAGTCCATTTTGCATAAAATGTTTTGTCGCCCAAATCAGTTGATGAAACAGAATTGATGCTTTCACCGTTACATTCCACATTGTCGAACCAGCCGCCAAAGGTGTTGCCCATTTTAGTTACATCAACAGGAAGAATTGCACCATTTCCGTATGTGTAAAAACGAACATCGCCGCTATTGATTGTTCCGTCGGCTACATTCAAACTGATTGAGTATGTGTTTACCAACCATTTAGCCCAATATTCTTTATTGCCAAAATCACTTTTGCCTACAATAGTTTCTGCAACACCACTTAAATTGGAATTATTGAACCAGCCAGCAAATGTGTAACCCTCGCGGACAACATTATCAGGAAGTTTTATTTCTTTTTCTCCGTAGGTATATGCCACATCGTAGGCATCTTGGATTTCGCCACCATTTATGTTGTACGTAATGGTATAATTATTAGGAATCCATTTGGCCCAATATTCTTTATTTCCCAAAGAACCTTCAACAACACGTAGTACACGATTTCCTGAAAAATCTGAAGCAGCAAACCAACCAGCAAAAGTGTGTCCTTTTTTGATTACATCAGTTGGAAGATTTTCGCCTATTCCATACACATAGTAATCAACATTTCCAGATTCAATTACACCATCGTTTGCGTGTAGAGTGATTGTATATGTTTTTACAAGCCATTTAGCCCAATATTCCTTATTACCTGTACTACCAATTTCGATTTTCTTTATTTCGGAACCTTCGAAATTAGAATTGTCGTACCAACCCATAAAATCGTAACCTTGTTTGGTAACATTTGTAGGCAATATGATTTCGTCTGTTACCATATACACAACAACATTACCACTAAGAATTGTACCCTCATTGGCGTTCAAGGTAATTGTGTAGGCATCGGTACCCCATTTTGCCCAATATTCTTTATCGCCAAATTCAGCAACCGAAATTTGACTGATTGGCTCGCCTGCCAATGATTCATTATCGAACCAACCGAAAAACATATAACCAGACTTGGTTACATTGCTTGGCAATAGCGAACCAACACCAAAAGTGTAACTTGCAATTTCGCCCGAATTAATTACTCCTTCGTTTGTATGGAATGTAACAGGATATTGATTTGGAGTCCATTTTGCATAAAAGACTTTGTCGCCATATTCATCGGCTGAAATTGCTTCGATTTTATCACCTTCAAAATTTTCATTATTGTACCAACCTGCAAATGAGCAACCATTTTTTGATACATTGGTTGGTAATGCGATTTCGTTGCCCGATTGATATGTTTTAGCGACATTTTCGTCGTTGATAACAGCATATTCCATATTGTTGTATGTAATTGAATAATTTGCAATTATCCAATATGAATACAACGTAATATTTTCCAAGATGTCGCTCTTTTGCAGCGAAGAACCGTCGGCTTCAAAATACTGTTTTCCAGCACCGTTTGGTTCAGTGAAATAACCACCAAAAGTAAATCCTGTTTTTGAAGGGACTACGATAGTTGGCATTTCTAAATCATACGTAACCGAAATTGAAGGCGTTCCTACGGTTGTAGCCGATTGATTGTCAAAGGAAATTGTATATGTATTTGGTTTCCAATATGCATAAAGCGTTGTAGATGAAGTTAAATCCCACGTAATTGCACTATTTCCCGTTGATGTGTAATATTGCTTGCCCGAACCATTTTCACCAAAATAATAACCTTGGAATGTATATCCAGTTTTTGCAGGAATGTCAATTGTTGGCAATGTACTTCCATAAGTTGTTGCAACACTTAATGAACCAGCAATTGTAGCCGATTGATTATCAAACGTAATTGTGTATTCATTGGCTGTCCAATGAGCAAATAATTCTGTAAGAGCTGTTGAATTCCATTTACAATTACTTGTCCCGTCAGCTTTATAATATTGCGTTCCTCCGTTGTTTGACGACCAATATCCAGCAAACGTGTAACCGGTTCGTTCTGGACACGTAATGCTTGGCATATCTGCAGCATACGTAGCTTTTACCGATGACGAACCTCTTACCGTATAATCTGTACAATTCGGATTTAATGTCAATGAATATTCATTAGCCGAGAAACTTGCTGTTTTGGTAACATTTTCTGTCACTGTAATTTCTTGTGAGGCTGATGTTTTGCCATCATTCCATTGTTTAAATGTATAACCAGCATTAGCACTTGCCGAATACGAGACATTTGTTCCGTAATAAAATGAATTATTTACTGAACTTGCACTTGAACCATTATTTAGTTTGACTATACCACCTGTTTCAGCCGAAATTTTTACTTCGTACAGGTCTCGTGTTGTCGAAACAGGAGAAGATGCAGTCAATAAACTTGAATACGTTGAAGAACTGTATGTTGATGTTGTTGGTTTTGTTGTCCACGATGTTGGTACAAATATGATGTAATACGTGTACGTTTGTTCTGTCGAAGCTGAATTATCCGTGTACGTAGTTGTACCAAAAGCGATATTAGATGCCAGTAATGTTGATACAGTTCCACATTTTCTGAAAATGTACCAATATCCCTCTTTCTCGTAATCCGTTGAAGAGAATGACTGCCAACTCAATTTTACTGGAGTTTTTGTATTCGTTGTAGTAGTTGCCGTCAAATTTGCAGGTTTTGGTAAAGGCTTAAATGTAATCGTAGTTTCCTTGCCATAAAAAATATTCGTAACTGTGTTACTACCACTACAATTATAAAAATTATTAGCAACACTGACATCCAATTTAGACTCCCAATACCAATAGTAGGTGGCACCCTTGGTATCTAAATCTGAATTTTTCATTGAATTTGATAACGAAGCAGTTGTTGAATAATTTTGAGCATACATACCGCCTTCGTCGCCAGCATAACCAGATTGAGATGAAAGATTTAAACGAGCATACCGTCCAGATTCATAAACGTCATTGCTTGTAAGTGCATTGGATTTCATCGTAATCGTATTTGGAGCAGTACGAGCAATTTCTGTAATAGGATTATTTATCTGAGCGCATACAGCACTTGAAGTCCATATACAATTGGGGTCATTTTCATCTCCACGTCCGCTGTCGTTATCATCATTATCCCACCAAGCGTCGAATTTAAAATATTGAAATCCTTCTCTTATATAATCATAACTAGGATAAAATCGAACGGTCACAACTTTTACATCTGCGTTTCCTTCCTTGTTTTGTATTGTTTTTGTACCAGTTTTAACTTGTGTGAAGCGTCCATAGTTTGTATTTTTATAATCCAAGTTATCATGACTACGATCCATTGTCGCAATGGTCGTCCAATTTTTATTATCCTTGCTTATACACAATTTTATTTCTTTCATTGCATCATTCCACGATTCTCTGGATGACACAAAACGAAATGGATACGTAAATTCAAAATAGGGTGTGGTTTTAGTCGCAGTAGATGAAAAACTCCAGGCCTGTGTCAAACCATTTATATCCATTTCTACTTCGGCAGCAAAAACTTGATGCACAGAGCAAAAAAAGAATATGAAAAGACTGAGAATTTTTATCTGATTGCTTTTGAATAGATTTGAAGATATTTTCATGTTTTTAAATTTAGTCAACTTGTTGTGTAATGGGAATTTCACGACAAAAAATGTTATATTAATTTATTGTATAATTACCTTAAACGATTCATTATCAACTTTTATAAAGTAAATTCCTTCCAAACGGACAGAGAATTGATTTTCGTTTTGCGCATTTTTCATGTGAGACAAACAACGCTTTGTATTGTCATAAATTTCAATAGTCTTTCCTTCAGCATTTTTCACATAGATTGTATGATCAACAGCATAAACCTCAACTTCTGAACCTGTCAACGGATTGATTGCCGTTTCTGTATTTGAACCTGTCAACGGATTGATTGCCGGTTCTGTATTTTCGGCTTCGGCAATGTTTGACAACGCAATTGCAAATGGTCCCGATTCGGCCTTCAAGAAATCTTTTGGATTGACAACCTGAGGTAACTTTATACCTACATAATATAAACTCTTTCCAACACTTGGATATTCTGCTGAATAAGATGTTACAGATGATGGCAGAGTTGTCAACGTATCTATAAAGGTGAAATTATCAACTTTTGTTTCACGAATCACGTAGAACGATGAATAATCCAAGCCTTCGTATGCGTCCCATCGCAATTCCGCATATCCGTCACGTAAACTTGGAGATTCTCCCAAGTGCAAAGTTGTATGAGGCGAACTCAATTCTGTTTCGTTTGTACAAACATCGGTTGCCGAAATTGCATACGTCCATTGATTAGCTTTGGGATCAACCTCGTCGTCTTCAAATACACTAATTTCGGAATATGGTACCGTTCCAATTTCCTCAAATTCACTGTTGCCAGCTAATCGGTAAATTGTGTAATAGTCAATTTGGTCGGTATTTTCGCGTACCCAGACTACCAAATTCTTACCAGATTCTCGACTTGTTGT
>JAZRVS010000025.1:0-3038 GCA_045599365.1 Bacteroidales bacterium | reverse complement strand
TGCTCGCTGCAGGAATATCATAGACATATCGTGAAGTGACACGCTAGCGTGTCATCCTGAGCGAAGCGAAGGATCTGGCAGCACACCCCGTATGTCATCCCCGCGAAAGCGGGGATCCAGCATTACAAAAGGACTTGAGTTTTTCTCAAGTCCTTTTTCTTTATGGGCGTTGCGACGGAGCTCATCGCACTTGTTTTCGCACACCATGAAATCCATGATGTCTTCCGGGACTTCCATTGTTATTGTCGCCATAATCGACCTCCTTCGCTAGCCACTAATATACATTTCTACAACTTTCCTGGGGAGGTCTTACACTTTTTCCGCCCCATTTTATTGTCAGCTACCTATTTTGAGGTTCAACATTGTATGGATTGAGACTGTAGTTAAAGGTTGTTTAACAACCAGTATATTATTTTATGATTTTTCTTTAATTTGCGGTATTTGTCTGCAAGTCGTCTAAAACTTTCTCTAGCGTCAGGATCCATTTTCCAACACGAAACATTTTCGTCTATGAATATTATAAGATCCAAAAAGTTTGCATACAAAAAAAATGGCAGTCCCAAAGGATTTTTTTATAAACATACATGCGATAAAAAGGAATCACACCATCGATTTGAATCTTTTCATAACACCACGACTCAAAGAAATGCTTTTGAGAACAGACTATCCGATGTCCAAATTTTAAACCTCTGTGAAAGCCATCTTTCGTAAACGAAAAACAAAAAAAAAGAAAAACAAAAAAAAGAACTAAAATAAAAATTACAGCCACATATGGATACCAACTAATATAAGAGAACCAAGATTCTGCTTGCATTTGTTCAAAACTATACTTGTAGCCAAAATCTCGAAGCAATGAAATAATAAAATCATTTTTTACATGTTCCCAAAAGCCCTCGTCAAAGAATATCAAATACAAGCTTAACAAAGCGATTGTACCAAAAAAAATTTTCCAAATTAAACGAATCGTTAAAATCATATTTTGCTTCATAAAAGCTCTCATGTTCTAATGAAAACGATCATAAATAGAACCCGCTAATTGAGTTGCAATGTAACCACCAGCAACAGCCAAGACAAAATCAATCCTGATACCAAACTCCCCGCAACTATCGCCGCCACAGTTCCGGCCCCAACTGTTAAAAGATCTCTTCCCCATGGATTATTTTGTGTTACCCTGTTGACCGTCAGTTCTATTGCAGCCGATGCAATGGAAGCGGCTTATTTTCTCTGTAACGAAGCGCAAGGCATAAGGTTAATATAGGATTATTTATCAGAAAGAAAAGGAAAATCTATTCATATCAACAATCCCATTTTCTTGCAAACGCGGCGGGCATAGCGGATATTTGACGGATCTACATTCCATATAAGATACCCATCAACGGATGAATCTATTTCACCCATCCGTTCATCTTCTTTGATTTTATCAATCAGAGCGTTCTGAACATGGGTTGAATTCAAAATATTGACAGGATAGACATCCTTCAGAAAACCTTCGCAAACTTTTTTGTGATTTAAATGCCACGAAGAATTTTTTCCCCACACTACACTACCAACACATGCATTTTGTTTATTCTTACATTTGCAAACAAATCCATAATCAGCATGAAAAAAATGTTTTATATATGAAATAAATTTCGAAATATTAACATTTTCCAAACAAAAAAACACCTCATTATAGCCTTTAGGACTCCCATCACTTATAGACAATAGAGGATGCCAATCCAAACGCCCCTCTAAACTCTCAAAATCCAGTGAGACCGAAATCAATGAACTAAATTTGACTTTTGAAATAGATTTTGCTGGAACTTCTATATCATTATATTTTTTTGTTAAAAAATTATATTTATGCGGTTTGAAAGAATTTGCCGGATAAGAACAAATTGCATCCAACAATTCTCGTGATACCGCAAAGGATCTGTCATAGTTTATCAACACTAAATACTTATAGGACTTTCCAAACAACCAATCAAACATATTACCCTCTGTAAGCTTCCCCATCCCCTCTTATCAAACTCCGCAATAATCCACTTGACTCCTTTCCTTTTTTCTACATACCCTATTAGAAAGGCTCGCACAAAGGAATCCTTGCATTGCATTTTTTGCCCTCCGCATAATCATAGTGAACTTGATTGTATTCACCTTTCACTTTCAGGCAACTATTGCTGTCAACAACCTGTATATTTAAAGTTCCATTTGATGTAAGTTCAAAAAAGCTACTGTCTTGGAAAGATACTCTAATAGCTGATGAGGAAATACTTTTTTGTGGATTTGGAAGCCTCCAAATCATACTGTCGCTACAAGTTTCAAATATATCTAAGGCCATGTGATAGTGAATTACTTTTTTGAATGTTCGTCTAGACAACGATAATTCATAAATACCATCATCATCAACAATAAATAATTCCCCCGCAAAGCGATTCATTATAGGTTGAGTTATATGATACTTTTCTTTCCCTCCATAATCAATCCATTTACGAAGTCTGACATTAATATCCAATTCTGGATCATCGCCTTTCATCTCAATCAATTCAGCCTCTGTTCGGTACATAGCAAAGTTATGATTAAAATCTATAATGCTATCCACTTCGTATAAAACAGAATCTAATTTTTTTATAAAAAAAAGTACATTAGGGTTGATGGTGCGATATAAAATAGCATGTTCATTGTCAATACTTTCAGCATAAATGACTGTTGTATCCCTATTTTCCAATACTTCAATCACATCGGCATTTTTATTCTTTTCTGCCTCAGCATCACACGAAAAGATGATGAAGACAAGGTACATGGTAAAGAATACAGAAAAAAAATATTTCATTTTTGGACTTGTTGATTTTTTAATAGAGGGTTTTCCGCAAACTGTCAGCTACCCATTTTTAGGACTGGTTTTAAGTATACAAAATCATCCTATTCTTGCCAACCGGTATTCCATAGGAGCAAGGTTGTTTTGTATGAAAGATATGATCCATTAAATCGTTCGATATAGCTGTTCTGAGTCGGCTAAAAACAACCATTCTTGAAATTCATGCGAAATGAATTCTGGG
>JAZRVS010000024.1:0-19000 GCA_045599365.1 Bacteroidales bacterium | reverse complement strand
GAATAGTATTAGTGTTCGATTTAAACATTGATTAAACGGTATTAAAGGCGAAGATGGTTTTAATTAACTATCTTCGCTTTTTTTTGTTCAAAAATGTACTTTTTGATTTGAGAAAGTGGATTTTTTGATTTGGGGGTTATAAAAGGTTATGAAAAAATATCTAATTAACATTCTTGCTCTTGTGTTGAGCGTTGTGATGTGTAATGGCGTTTTCGCTGCAGGTGGTATTAATACTGGTGGTGCGAAAGTCCCTTTTGGTAGTAATACACAATTCAATTATGGTATCATGCCAACAAATTTACCATCAGGAGGAACGTATGGTGCTTCGCAAAAAGCAGCTGATGCGTATAATGCATGGAAAAATGCGTATGTAACCAGTTGCGGTTCATCTTATCGTGTGAAATTTGATGATGGTAGTTCCACTGTATCTGAAGGTATTGCGTATGGCATGTTACTTTCTGTGTATGCCGATGATAAAGATTTGTTTGATGGTTTGTGGTCGTACTATAAATCAAATTTGGATGGTAATGGTGTGATGCACTGGAAAATCAATGGATGTAGCGGTGTTTCGGGCAGTAATGGTGCTACCGATGCAGAATTAGATGTTGCAATGGCTTTGGTAATAGCTTCGGAGCAATGGCCTTCGGGTTCGTATGCTGCTGATGCAAAGTCTATGATTAAGAAGATTAAGCAGTTTGAGATGGGTTCTGATGGTCAAACTTTGAATGGAGATGCGTGGGGTAACACGAATAGTTGTAGAAACCCAAGTTATTTCGCTCCTGCTTATTATAAGGAATTTGCAAAAGTTGATACTGATAATGGAACATTTTGGTCAACAACTGCAATTTCTGCTTCTGATCAAGTCTTGAAGGCAAATAGAAATGCAACTTCTGGTTTGGTAAGTAACTGGTGTGATAATGCGGGAACGGAAAACTCTTGTGGTAATACGGGTTCAGGCGCTAACGGATATGGCGCGGATGCGTGTCGTAACCCTTGGCGTATGGCTGTGGATTATTTGTGGCATGGATCAAATTGTTCTTCTGCAGCAACAGATATTAATGCTAAGTTGACCAAATTCGTGAGCGGTTATGAAAACCAGTTAAAAGGTCCATTTTCTAATAGAAATGTGTCAAATCCTGGAGGAGGTTCTTATGTCAATGGTTCGTACTCTACGTTTGCTTTGCCTCCAATGACATCGTCATCTTCTCAAAGTAGTTTGAATAAATGTTATGCTAGTGTTGCAGGTTTGACAGACGTTGATGCATATTTCAACTCAACAATTCGTGCTATTTCTTTGTTCGTGTTGACAGGAAACTTCTGGGCTCCAGGAGCGTCGGGATTCGTGTTCCCTCCTGCAATTTCTTCAGCTAAAGTTACAGGTAACGCAGGTAGTGGATATACTTTGACGTTGACAATGAATAAAAATATGAAATCAGGTTCTTCTGATGCTTCAAAGTTTACTATATATTATAATGGCTCTGCTCAGTCTGGTGAAATAAAAAGTGTTACCATTGGTAGCGGAAAAGACATAACAATGTCATTGAA
Organism: Bacteroidales bacterium; assembly: GCA_045599365.1. GTDB lineage: Bacteria > Bacteroidota > Bacteroidia > Bacteroidales > UBA1715 > UBA1715. The sequence goes on along the minus strand of JAZRVS010000024.1, from coordinate 17,455 downwards.
AAATGGTCCACAGCCAGGTCAATCAATCTTGTTGGATTATGCGGGTGGTGGAAATGTGAAATCTTCGGACGATGCAGAACTTGCTAAATTTTCAAAAGTTGAGGTTTTGAATATGGTCGATGGTAGCGAAACTATCCTTGACGACTGTGAAGATGGAAATGAATTCAATAATGTAGGTGGAATTTGGTTTACGTTTAATGATGCTCCTGACCAGCAGAGTGCATGTACACCTGGGACTATAAGTACAATAACACCTTTAACCTCAGGCAAGAGTCCATTACAAATGGCTACTACAGGATATGATGGAGCAGGTTATGCCGTTCATGCTACATACAAATTGGGATCTAATTATACACCTAAAAATGGTGAATCGTGTGCAAGTTGGACGAATCCTGCATATGTAGGTATTGGTACATGGGTTGATGATGTGGAAACAAACACTATGGATTGGTCTGGAGGTACTGGTGTAACATTTTGGTATAAAGGTCCAAAATGTACATTTCAGGTCATTATAAAGGAAGTAACAGACTACTGCTTCCATAAATACGATGTGCCAGAATGTACAGGATGGCAACAAATAACAGTTAAATGGAATGAGCTTTCTCAACCAACGTGGGGAACTGCTGTGACTTTCTCAGCAAAACATGTTCAAAAGCTTCAATGGCAATTTGAAACAGGAACGACGGGTAATGCAGGTGCGACAGGTGATATTTGGATTGACGAGGTTCATATCCTTGGTATGCCTCCAGTTGCATTAACAAATTTAACTATATCTCCAGTTTCTGACGCAGATTTAGCAGAAGATAGGTGCGCGAATAATATAGATCCTTTAAAGATTCCAATTGCAAGTGGAGCAAAAGGTGATACATTATATTTAGAAACAACTCCTACTCCTAAAGACGCATCGTATCCAGTAACATTCTGGTCGTCATCGGACGAGGAGGTTGTAACGGTTGATTATAAAGGTCGTGTTATTGGTGTAGGATATGGTGAGGCTACTATTACTGCTCGTGCAAAGATGCATCAAAATATTTTTGCAACATACACTGTAAAAGTTCCCGCTCCTGCAGTAAAACCAACTGCAATTTCATTCGAAGAAGAATCTTATGAAGTAACAGTAGGCGAAACGTCAACGATAATACCAATATTCTCTCCGACAGGAGTAACGGAAACAGGTTTGACATGGACTTCTTCAGATCAAACAAAGGCAACTGTCTCTTCTTCGGGTGTAGTAACAGGTATTGCTCCAGGTAGTGTAACAATTACTGCTACAAGTACTTCTGTGTCTTCTGTGGAGAAAACTGTTACAGTTACGGTTAAAGATGTTGCAGTAACAGAAGTTAGTGTAGAAGAAGATGAAGTTTCTCTTGAACTTGGTGATTCTAAAACAGTTACTGCTTCAGTTCTTCCTGCTGCTGTAAGTCAAGAAGTAACTGCAAGTTCTTCAAATGAATTTGTTGCAACTGTGGCAGTATCAGGTAATACAATTACTATTAGTTCTGTAGCTGTTGGTGATGCAGTAATTACAGTAAAATCAAAGGCAGATCAAACCATCTCTACAACAATAGCGGTAACTGTTACAGGTGTAGCAATTACAGCGGTAGAGATTAGCGGTACAGAAACATCAGTTCAGGTTGGCAACACAATATCTCTTACGGCAAGTGTTTCTCCAAGTTCTGCACCACAAACAGTAACGTGGTCGTCAAGTGATGATATGAAAGCAACTGTTACTGGTGGTGTCGTAACAGGTGTTGCTACAGGTACGGTTACAATTAAAGCTGCTTCAACCGAAGATGCTACTAAATTCGATGAATATGAAGTTACAATAACAGCTGTCCCAGTTGCTTCAGTAACAGTTACTCCGTCAACGAAAATATTGTCTGTTGGTGAGGAAACGCAACTTGCTGTTTCTGTGAAACCTGATAATGCTGGCGATAAATCAGTTACTTGGTCTTCTACAGATGCAACTGTAGCAACTGTAGATACTGAAGGTAATGTAACAGCTGTTAAAGCAGGTTCTTGTAAAATCATTGCTACTGCTAACGATGGTAGTGAAGTTGCTGGTGAATGTGCATTGACAGTAGAAAATGTTTTGCCAACAAGCATAACAATGTCAACAACATTAGGTTTCACACTTGGCGATGCAGCTCAAACATTAACTCCAACAATCGCTCCAACAAATGCAACTGTAAAAACAGTTTCTTGGGAATCGTCTGATGAAACAGTTGCCACGGTCGTAAATGGTGTTGTAACTCCAATAGGAGTTGGTTCTTGTACTATTACTGCTACTGCGGATGGAGACAATACTGTCACTGCTGAGTGTCAGGTTTCTGTTGTTGCGAGTACAGTAAATGTTACAGGCGTAACATTAGATGAAACAGCAACTGTATATTTAGGTCAGACAACTACATTAACGGCAACAGTTACTCCTGATGATGCAACAAATAAATCAGTTACTTGGAGTTCATCTGATGAAACAGTTGCAACCGTTGATGCTAATGGTGTGGTAACAGGCGTTAAACTTGGAAATGCAACAATCACTGTAAAGACGGTAGATGGAGAAAAAACTGCTACTTGCGATGTGACAGTTGAAAATGTAGCGATAACATCAATAGAACTTTCTAAATCAACATTAACATTATCATTGGATGATGATCCTGTTGAATTGGTTGCTTCTTATCTTCCTGAAAATGCAACAAACGTACAAATTACATGGTCTTCGGATAACGCAAAAGTTGCTACGGTAGTAAATGGTATTGTTACTCCAGTAGGCGTTGGAACTGCTAACATTACAGCAGCAAATGGTTCTATCAGTGATGTTTGTGTAGTAACAGTAAGCGCAATCTCTGTTACAGGTGTTACGTTAGACAAACCATCGGCAGAAATTTCAGTTGGTGGTAGTGTAGCACTCACAGCTACGGTTGCTCCAGAAAATGCATCTGATAAAAGTGTTACATGGTTATCTTCTAATAAAGATATCGCAACGGTAGTTAATGGTATCGTTTCTGGTGTTGCTGCTGGTTCTGCAACTATCACTGTTACTACTACTGATGGAAGTAAAACTGCAACTTGTGCTGTTACCGTAAAGGCAAATACAATTGCAGTAACAGGCGTTACAATTTCACCTGCTGATTCAAAATCAGTTGCTTTGAATGAATCATTAACATTTACTGCAACAATATCTCCTTCAACTGCTACTATAAAAGATGTTGAATGGTCTTCTTCTGATGAATCGGTTGCTGTAGTTTCAAATGGAGAAGTAACATTGAAAAAAGCTGGAAAAACAACTATTACTGTAACAACTGTTGATGGTAATTTTACAGCAACATGCGAATTGACAGTAACAGATGTTCTTGCAACTACAATTATTATTGATAATGCCTTGTCGTTGACTGTCGGAGAATCAAAATCTCTTACTTTAACTGTACTTCCTGCCGATGCAGCTCAAACAGCTACGTGGAGTTCTACTGATGAATCTGTGGCAACTGTTGATGCAACAGGTAAAGTTACTGCCGTTGCGAAAGGTTCTACAAAGATTACTGCAAAGACAACAGATGGAACAAATTTGACTTCTGATCCTTGTGAAGTAACTGTATCAAATGTCTCTGTAACTGCTGTAAGTCTTGACGCTACATCAAAAGTAATTCGTTTGAATTCTACTGCAACATTGGTGGCAAGTGTTACTCCTGCAAATGCTACAATTAAAGATATTAATTGGAGTTCAAGTAAGGAGGCTGTTGCAACAGTTTCAAATGGTACTGTAACAGCAGTCGCTGTAGGTACAACTACTATAACTGCTGCAAGTGCTGAAGATGCTTATACAAAAGCTACTTGTGCTGTAGAAGTTGTTGACGCAAGCAATTTATCTGCGGAATTAGCTACAGCAAATGCAACATATAGTTCTGCTGTTGAAGGTACAAATGTCGGTCAGTATAAGACTGGCTCTAAATCAACATTTATGAGTGGAATTTCTGCTGCTCAAGCTGTGTTTGATAATGCAGATGCAAGTCAAACTGATATTGATGCGGCTCTTGCTGATTTGAAAGATGCAGAAAAAGTATTTGCTAAAGCTCTTATCTCTAACGAAACATTGATTTTCAATGCAGAATTGAAACAAGAGAACATGACGCAAATGGCAACATACTGGTTCTCATTCGATGATGGTACTGCAAGTGAAGATCCTACAAAATGTGGTTCTTCTGTAGTTACTCCTCTTGCAACGGAAGAAAATCCATTTACAATGACTGAACCTGGTTATAATGGCTCTGGTAAATCTGCAATGATTCAATATACTTTGGAAGGTGAAAAGGCTCTTACATATAAACCTTTCGTGGGTATGGGTATGAACTTTGACAAAACTGCTGGTGTTCCATTTGATATGACTGGTTCAACTGGAGTTTCATTCTATATTAAGAGTGATAGTAAAGTTTATTTCGAGGTTGAAATGACAACTATTACAGATGCTGGTGATTATTACGCATATCTTGGTCCATATCCAGAATGGACGTTGGTAGAATTGAATTGGAGTGACTTAGAACAATATAATTGGGCTGTACCTCAAGATTGGGATTTAACTCAATTAACAAAATGTCAATGGAAGGTTCAAGAACCAGATGGTGAAACTGGTAAATTATGGGTTGATGAAGTTAAGATTTTGGGTGTTGCTCTTGATTTACCTGAAATAGTTGATTACGATGAATTGTACACCGCTATAGCTGATGCGCAGGCTGTTTTGGAAGATGCTGTTGTTGGAACTAAAGATGGAAATTATCCTCAAAAAGCAGTTACTGCTTTAGATGGTGCTATCAAAGTAGCAGAAGGTGTTATTGACAATGCAAAAACACAAGCTATAGCAGACAAGGCTGTAACAACTTTGCGCGCCGCTATCGAAACATTTGAAAATGCTCAAATCGTTGTTGATAGAACAGCATTGCAAGCTAAGATAGAAACTGCTGAAGATTATTATATAAATGCACAAGAGGGTTATCAAGAAGGTATGTATTTGGTAGGTTCAAAAGCAATTTTGATGACAGCAATTGAAGCTGCTCAAGTTGTAATGGAAACCAGTGAGGTTGACCAAACAACTATTGATAAGGCAACTTCAAAATTACAAACTGCTATAGAAACATTCTTGGATTCTAAATTTGATCCAAGTTCTATCAATAAAAATGCGCTTGAAACTGCTTTGAATGAAGCAAATACGTTGTATGCTGATGCAGTTGAAGGTGCTGGTAACGGACAATATCAAACAGGTTCAAAAGCAGTATTCTATTCTGCAATTTCTGATGCTCAAAGTGCATACGATAATACATCAGTTTCTCAAGAACAAATAGATCAAGCAACAACAATGTTGAATGCTGCAATTAGTGCTTTCAAGAGTGCAATGATTACTGTTGATAAAACAAAATTAAATTCTACAATTTCAAGTGCAAATGCCTTGTACGCAACTGCAGTTGAAGGTGTTTTGAAAGGTAATTATCCAGTTGGAGCAAAAGCAACATTGATGGATGCAATTAATGCCGCTCAATCAGTGTATGATGGAGCTGGATCTTCTCAAATGGAGGTTAATCAAGCTATAACAACATTGAACACTGCTATAGAAACTTTCAAAGCTTCTGTTATTACAGTGGATAAATCAGCATTGTCATTTACTCTTCAAAAAGCAAATACTTCTTTGGCGAAAGCTGAAGGAAATACAGGCGATGGCTCTGGTCAATATCCATATTTTGCGGTAACTGATCTTACAGATAAAATTGCAGAAGCACAAAGTATTTACGATAATGCAACGAATCAAATTGTTGTGAATGACGCGGTTACTGCTTTGGAAAAAGCTATCAAAGATTTTGAGGCTTCCAAGAATCCAGAAGAAGCAAATCTTGCTGATTTGATTATTTTGATTGCTGAGGCAGACGAGTTGATTTCTAAGTCAGTTAATCCTGGGAATTACTTGTTGGAATACTTGGAGTTGGCAACATGTAATTCTAATGCGCGTGCTGAGGTCGCAAAAGCAACTCATACACAGGAAAACGTAAATACACAAGCTCAACGTTTGGCCGCTGCAATAGAAGCATTCAAGGCTGTTTTTGAAACTGCAATTGACGATGTAGATGTGGTACAATTGATTTTCTATCCAAATCCATGTCAAAATGAATTGAATATTGTTTCAGGAAAGGTAATTAAAAAGATTGTTATTACATCTGTTGCTGGTTCAGCAAAACTTGTTGTTAATGCAGATTCCGAAAGTGTTCAAATAGATGTTACATCAATAAAAGCTGGTACGTATAGTGCAACTATTGAATACGAAGATGGCAGTAAAGAAGCTCAATCGTTTGTAAAGCACTAATAAGATTTTTATAGAGAAAAAAGAGCCAATGTTTTTACGTTGGCTCTTTTTTTTAGGTATCAGTTCCCAGTTTGATTTCCATAAAGGGATGTTGATTACTCAAAGAAATTCATCTGACAACCGATAACTAGTAACTGATAACTATAATGCCGTAGGCATTAACCATTGGTAGAAAGAATACGCATCATCAAATCTAAATTCCGTTAGGAATTAACCATTTCAACGTGTAAATTCCTACGTGATTACAATTGCTATGTAAATGTTTTTCTACCAACAGCAATTTATATTATCAACAGAGAACATTTTTATAACGCAATAAATGATATTTTTAGTTAATTTCTTGTTAATAAGATAAAAAAGTATATATTTGTGGCAAACTTTCATTGGATAAAAGTGAAAATTTGTGTTTTGATTGTAACTTTTTTACTCCAATGATTGTCTTATTTATGTTTTGCAAAATGTACTACTATGAATAGATTTAAGAAAATCTCGTTAGTTATTACAGCGCTTGCTGTTAGTTTTGGCGTTTCGGCACAAAAAGACTTGTTGATTTCGGGAGGTAATACCGTATCAAGTTTGGTTTGTAGTAATAGTTGGGTATATACCTGTGGAGGTAACAAGGTTCAGAATGGTTCTGGTGTGCTTGGTGTTGGGTCATCTAAAGACTATGAATCTGTATGGACAAGGGTTATTTTCCCAGCAGATGCGAGTGGTCGTGGCAATGTTAATGTGTCCCAAGTAAACTCTGGTTCTGGTGCTTCATTCGTTGCTCTTGATTGTTATGGTCAAGTGTGGGGTTGGGGTGTTAATGACTATGGGCAAACTGGTAATGGTGATGCTGGGACGAAAGTTGTTACAAGTCCGGTTCAAGTAAAATTAGGTACATCTGAATTGAAAGGTACGGAGTATGATGATGGACATGGAAATCTTGCTAATGTTGAAGTAGTGTATGCTGGTAATGCGAACTCGTTTGCTATTTTGGGCGATGGTAAATGGAAGGGACGTGTAGTAGCTTGGGGTGGTAATCTTGCAAATGATAACTTTACTTCTTGTTTAGGTATTGGTAAACCTGATCAAGCTTTATATCCAACATTCTGTAAAGATTTGGATGGCAATTATATGACAGATGCCATCCGTATTTTCTCTGGTGACCACATTACTATGATTCTTAAAGCAGATGGTACTGTTTGGACTTGTGGTGATTCTGCTCACGGAAATTTCTTGGGTCGTAATGCCAATGGTGGTTTTTATACAGGTAGCGGGGGCGCAAGTAATGCTTTTGGTGCTGTATATAAGAGCGCTACAGAAATGCTTAGTGGTATCAAGGAAATTGCGTGTGGTGATGGTGCGTATTTGGCGCTTGATGGGAATGGTTATATATGGTCTTGGGGTAATGATGGTTGGAATAGTTGTGGTGGTACAGGTTCAAATGGTCAAGGTGTGGGGGGTACAATTCCAGGTCGTGTCTTGGCTGGTGCAACTGATCCCGAAGATAATGATGGTACTTATTTACTTGCAAAAGCAGTTGGCGCTGGACAAGCGTCTGGTATGGCTGTAACTGTTACTGGAAAACCTGTTGCATGGGGTGGTGGTGGCTGTTCTGGTGGTTTTGTGGGCGATGGTTCTTCAAGTACTGCAAGAACGCCAGTGTATGTAAGTTATGCGTCAGGAAGTGTTCACGAGGACGTTATTCTTATCAATCGTGGTGATACGTGGGGTTTCTATGCTCGTTCTAATGGTGATATGTATGCGTGGGGTTGTAATGTCAATGGTCAGTTGGGTGTTGGCGATACGCAAAATAAATTGTATGCTATGAGAATAAACCCACCAACAGGTTGTTCTTTCCGTGACCCTACTCCAGAAGCAGCAATTACTCCTGGATCATCACAAGTATGTGCTTCTTCTTTCAATGGATATACGCTTGATTGTGGTTTTGTGCTTGCTGCTAATTTGCAACCAAATTATAAAATTACGTGGTATAAAGATGGCACGGAAGTTTCAACGGGTGATGGTAAAAATACAACATATAAGACTAAGTCTGGATTGGAAGGAATGGGTACGTATAAGGTTGTCGTTAAATACATAGGCGACAATCATGGTTGTGAGGAATACGAAGATGCTATAGATGAAATAACACTTTCTCCTTATACACAGGAATTTACACCTGAAGGTTTTTATTGTGATGATCAAGCTACAGTAAAAGTTACACCTTCTTCAAGTACGGCAGTATATTCTTGGTGGCAAACAGCTGCCGCAAACAAATTGATGGGTCAATCTGTTGGTGATGAAGAAATAAAAATAGATGTTTCTGGTATCGTTGCTAATGCAGATGGTACAAAAACAATTTATGTTCAAGAAACAGCTATGGGTAGTGGTTATTTGCTTACTGGTACACAAGCTTCGAGAACAAGTAGTAGCAATTCAATTGCACAATCTGCAAACGGACCTAAACTTGGTTTGGAAGTAGGAAGTAAAACAACATTTGTTGATGCCTCTGTGTATTTGATGCCTGCGATTACAAGATCAAATGCCCAAGGTAGTTGGTATGAAACTGAAGAAGAAGCTGCTGCTCAATACAAAAGTTTAGCTGCAAGTGTAACATTTACCGTAACAATTTATGGTACAAAAATTAATAATGGAAAGAATATCGCAAATACTTCTGATGTTAAGAAAAAAGTAACTCTTACAGTTCCGTATGATTATAAATACTATCCAGACAAAGTTCAATCTCAAAATCAATACATTTCAGGGGCAAATGTTTTAAGATATCAGCCAGTATGGAACGGTGGAGATTTAAACCTACCTATTGAATTGATAAAGATTCCGTTGGATGTAACTTTGGATATGGGAACATATTACTTTGGAGTCGTAGCTTCTGGAAGTGGTAGTATAAATACCAATAATACAAAATTGTATGAATTGAATAGTGGAACCGTTGGACAAAAAGATGATTTGTCTGGTAAGGTCGTTGTATATGGAGCTGATAGTTATAACAACTATGCCACTGATAAATCTGGACCATTGTTTAACTTCCATTTGGCTTCGGCTATGGGTTTCTGTGACGTTGTTCCATACAAGTTAATACAAGATTGTCCATGTGTGTCACCTGAGGATTTCTACTTGACATGTGAGGATGCTTCGTATTTTACGGACTTTATGGAGTATGGAAAAGAAGATACAATAATAGTGTGTGCCAATAATGCGAAAGCGACTATAGGTTCGTCTCCATGGGCTGCTAATGCAACAACTTTTGAATACTTATGGTATAAAGATGGTGCTATAGATAAAGCTGCAACGGCTGGAGCTAAAGCAGCAGATTACGCAATAACTTCAGCGGGTACGTACAAGATATTGGTACGCGATAAAGGTATGCCAGAGGCTACAGGATGTCAAAAAACAGCAACGGTAATTGTACAAGAGAATCCTATTCCAACTGTACAAATTTCGGGTGGTGGTAGCATTTGTTATGGAGAAACATTGGAAACACCTGTAACATTTACAATGACTGGAGCTCCAGGTTTTATGGTAGGTTATGATATATCTGGAACAACAACAGATTCAAAAACTCAGAGAGTAAGAAGTGGTTTAACATATTCTTTAAAAGCTCCAACAGCCGTAGGTACATATACGTATACACTTACGTCAGTAAATGATGATGGAAACTGTGAAAATACAAATGTGAATGGGTCGGCAACGATAACAATAAAGCCGATACCAAGTGCAACAATAACGGCGAATAAGGAAGAAATGTGTGAGGGAGACGAAGCAATAACATTGACTGCAGAAAGCGATCAAACGGGAGCAGAGTTTACATGGAGTGGGAAAGGAAGTGGAACTACGAATCCTTTGTCGCTAACATTGCCAGCACAAAGTGGAGAATACGTTGTAACAGCAAGTTTAAATGGGTGTGAGAAAGAATCCGATCCAGTTACAGTAACAATAAATCCGAAACCAGTGATAAAAACATTAACTTCGGATAAGAGTGCGGTATGTTCTGGAGAAACAATAACATTAAGTGCAACAACAAGTGATAGTGAGGCAGGAACATTTACTTGGAGCGGTGATGATGGAATAAGTGGGACAGGGAAACAAGTAACGATAAGTAAGACAGTAACAGAAGATACAGAAGTAACGATTACGTTGAATTATTCGAGTGAGAATGGTTGTGAAGCAGAACCGAAACCTATAAAGGTAACATTCTATGCGATACCAGAAGCACCGAAACCAGCAGATGTATCATATTGTGAAAAAGCAACAGCGACAGCGTTAACAGCAACCGCTTCGGCTGGAGGTACATTGTATTGGTATGGGACAAATGCAACAGGTGGTACAGGAAGCACTACAGCTCCAACTCCTTCAACGGCAGTTGGGACAGCAGAAAAGACGTATTATTATGTAAGTCAAAAAGTAAATGGTTGCGAAAGTGAAAGAGCAATGTTGACGGTAACTGTTAATTCAAGTTTGGAGCCAACGATAGAAATTGATGATAATGAATTATGTGATAAAGAAATAGCAAATGTGTCGTTAACACAAGCTTATGCGAAAGTAACATGGAGTGGAACGGCAACGACTAATTTTGATGCGACAGATGTAGCAACGCCGAAATTTACAGCAGGAGCAGTAGGAAGCAAGACAGATTATACGATAACTGTAGATGTTGTAGATGATAATGGATGTAAAGGAACAGGAAGTTCAACATTGTCAGTATACCCAACACCAACGGTAAAATTAAGTGATCCAACGGCAGTTTGTTCCGGAGAGTCGACAACAATAACAGCAACTGTAACAGCAACACCTGCAACTGGTGGAACATACACGTGGAGTACAAATGTAGGTAGTACAAGTGAAACAAGTGCTACATATAGTGAAACGACAAGTGGAACAGTAACGTATGATTATACGAGTGTGAAAGGATGTAAAGCAGAACAAGTAAGTAAAGAAGTTACAATATATGCTATACCAGATGCACCAACACCAAATCCAGTATCATACTGTGTTGATGCGACAGCTGTAGCATTAACAGCGACAGCTGTAACAGATGGTACATTGTATTGGTATGGAACGAATGCAACGGGTGGCACAGGCAACACAACAGCACCAATTCCATCAACAGCAGAATCAGTAGCAGGGCAAACCACATATTATGTAAGCCAAAAAGTAAATGGATGTGAGAGTGAGAGAGTAGGTTTGGTTGTAACGGTTAATACAAACTTATCACCAGAAATAACATTGAGCGATGATGGAGAGGTTTGTGAAGGGAATGCAGTAAATGTAGGTTTGACGCAAACATTCAAGACTGTAGAATGGAGTGGAGCAGCGACAGCAGAGTTTAATTCAACGAGTACTGCAACGCCAGTATTCAAGAATACTGCCGCAGCGGGGACGTATGCGTTGAATGTAAAAGTAACGGATGTAAATGGATGCGAAGGAACGGGAACTGGGACGATAATTATTAATCCAAAACCAGTAGCAGAATTTAAGGCAGAATTAGCAGATAAGTGTATATCAGAAACGACAGCACAAACATTAGAAGTTACGATTACTCCAGCAGGAACGTTGGGAGAGGGAACTTTTGCTGGTGAAAAGGCGGGAGTAGTTACAAAATCAACAGAAACGACTGCAAGTTATACACCGAGTGTTGCAGGCGAGGGTGTACATACTATAACATATGATTTTACAAGTTCGAAGGGATGCGTAGCTGATCAGATAGAAACAGACGTTGAAGTATTTGCATTACCAACGCCTACAGTTACAGTATCGAATGATAATGTATGTGTAAGCGGAAACAATAGTGCAAAGGTTACAATGTCAACAACAGGAACAACGGCAGATGGAATATTTGCATATAGTGTAGATAATGGTGGCGTGATAGATGCAACGACTGGTGACTTTGATCCAACAGCAAATTCAAAAGGGACATATACGGTAACATTGACATATACAGATAAGAATGGATGTCAACAAACAGCAACAGATGAAATAGTGGTAAATGCATTACCAACAGTTTCAATAGTTCCACCAACGCAAGTATGTTATAATGCAGCGGAAGTAACGATAGAACCAGTAGTAAGTCCAGAAGGAGGAACAGGTGTTTGGACAGGTACAAAGTCATCAAGTGAAGGCAGTTTTGATCCAAAGGCGAATCCAGTAGGTAGCACAGAAATAACATATACATATACAGATCCAAATAAATGTCAAGATGTAGCGACAGCAACGACAGAGGTTGTGAAAGTAAATCCTCCAACGGTAGGACCAACACAAACTGTTTTGATAAACAGTGGATCAGTAACAGGAAGTAGCGAGTTGACAGCAACAGCGACAACTGCAGGAGATAATTTGTCGTGGATGGCAGAAACTGGTGGCGCAGAAATACAAAGTGGTTCTGCATACGATATGGGAGTAACCGCGACAACGCCAGTTGGCTCATATAAATTTGCGGTAAAAGAGTATAGAACAGTAAATGGAGCAGCATGTTATTCGGATAGTACCATAGCAACATTGGTTGTATCAGCGTGTGAAGCATTAGCACCAGTTGCAAGTGATATATATGTATGTTTGGGAGATGACGAAAGAGATCAAACATTGACAGCAGCAAGAAATACTAATTCAACGATTGCAGCATCGCACATTTCGTGGTTGAGCATAGATCCAGTTGGAACGAGCGGGACATCAAGTGATGATAAGGTGTTGTCGACGGTAGGTAGCGATGCGAAAACGTATGCTCCAGGCGTGTCGGTAGCAACAATACAAGACTTTATTTATTATGCTGCCGAATATGATGAAACAAATAATTGTTGGTCAGCTGGGACAAAGGTAACATTACATGTAGTAGATACACCAAGTGTAACTATAACAAGTCCATTGGATATATGTGCAATAGGAAGTGAAGCAGTTCCAGTAACAGTAAGTCCACAAACAGGGACATTGACAGTAGACAAGGGTACAATAAGTGGATTTAGTTGGTTGCCAGGAGATTATACGGGAGCGAGCGAAAAGGGAGTATTCACATACGTAGTGAAGAGTGATAAATATGCTGACAACACAGAATGTACAACAACAGTGAAGAGTGAAACAACGGCACATTTCATGGAAAAACCAGGAGATGAAATGTACAACTGGTTGATAGGAGATATAGCAGGCATACCAGAAGGATTCTTGAAGGGTGAAAATACGTCAACGGGAGAAAAGATGACGTGGTATGAAAATCAGACGACGGAGACGAATTTGGGAACAGGGACAGAATATACGCCAGATAGAACGAGTTTACAGGCTGCAGTAGGAAGTGCGAAGACCTATAGTAAGACTTATTATATAAGTCAAACTGATGGGAATGGATGTGAGAGTGAGAGAGCAGAAGTTGTATTGAACTTGGTAGATTGTCCATGGGAAGCACCAGTTGTAACGGGTGATGAACAATGTCAGAATGAGACATTGGCTAATTTGGAAGGAACTGCAGGTGCATCGGTAGCATCAATGTCAACGACTGGTTCTGCAGAGAAATGGAATTGGTACAAAGAAGATAATACGTTAATAGAAACAACAACAAGTAGCAGTTATGCTCACGGGGTATCAAGTGCTACTGACGGAGTTACGAAGTTCTATGTATCATACGTAGCAACAGAGAAAAATAGTGGTCAGGCTTGTGAAAGTCCAAAAACATCAGTAACGGTAACGGTTAATAAATTGCCAGATGTTACAGTGGAAGATGTTCACATGTGTTATGCTCAGGGTAAGACTATTGTGAAAGCAACTGCCAATGGTGTAAGTTCAGATGCAATAACAAGCGGTGGAGAATGGACTATAGATGGAGCAACTACAAATATCAATGCAACAACAGGGGAAGTAGATCCATCGTTTGGAGGACAGACAGATGGAACGTACACAATGAAGTACACATATACAGATGGTAAGGGTTGTGTAAATAGTGATGAAGGAGAGCTTGCAATAGAATATCCAGAAATACCAACAACCGTAGATTTCATAGGTTTGATAACAGATGAAAGTTGGTCGAATGTCGTATTGACAGCTGGTAATATTGAAACTGGAAAGACTGCGGTTGCTGTGAATTGGTACGCTGAAGATAAGATGACGAAGAAATCTTCAGATAATCCATGGACGACAGCTGATACAAAAACTGCGGTTGAAAAGAGTTATTGGGTAACTCAAATGGTAGATGGTTGTGAGAGTGAACAAGCAGAACAAAAGGTACAAATTGTTGATTGTCCTTGGAAAGCTCCAACTGTGGTAGAGGCAACGGTATGTCAAGATGTTGCAACTATACCATCAATGACTGCAGAGGCACAAAGTGGCGTAACAGTTGATAAGTGGGTATGGAAGAAAGCAGGCTCAGACTTGAATAATAACGATGCAAGTTATACACAAGTATCAAATTCAACAAAGGGAATCACAGAGTATCAAGTGTCATATTGGGCAACAGAACCAATATCAGGCGTAACTTGTGAGTCTCCATCAACGAAAGTAACGACAACTGTATATGGCTTGCCAGAGATAACATTTGCAAAGGCTACTGAAGATGTATGTTACACTGATGGTTCTGTACAAATAAACGTAACAGCAACAGCAGGAGATGATGGAAATGGCAATTCAAATGGTGTTGGTAGTGGTGTATGGACATCAGATAATAATGCGGTATCAAGTTCTAACATCTTTAATACGAAGGTGAATGGTGAGACAACTGGAACGTATGATTTGACATACACTTACACAGATGGTAAGGGTTGCGTCAATGAAGCAACAAGAAAGATAACAGTAACATACTTACCAAAGCCAGAAACAGAAGGCTTCTATGCGATGACAACACAAAAGAATCCAATAGAGGTAAAGGTAACAAGCCCTGTAGAAAGTGGAGCTGTAGTTAAATGGTTTACGAATGAAACATCCACAGCAACGAATGTAGGAGAAGGAGCGACATGGCAGACAGGCGATGCTGTTGATATGACATGGAATAAGAACTACTACGCAAGACAATATAGTGCAGCGGGAGGTTGTTATAGTGAACCAACAGAGGCTTTGGTAAAAGTAGTACCATGTCCTATACCAGCAGTAACAGTAAGTGATGAAAAAGCTTGTAACTATGAGGAAATACCTACATTAACAGCTATAACGAACGATTGGACAGAAAGAGATGACAGTAAGTCAGAATTTTTCTTCTATGCAAGTGGAAAAACGACGACAGAAAGCAAGTCGTCAGAAGGGACATACCAACCAAGTGGCTTAACGGCAGGAGAATATACGTATAACGTATCTGAATATAATGCTGTACCACTTGTAGGTTTAACACACGAAGAAGGATGTGAAGGTCCGAAGACATCAGCTAAGATAACGATAATAGGGACAGGTGTACCAACGGTAATGCCAACGACAGGAGAGGTTTGTGAAGGAGAAAAGAATCCTACGTTTACGGCAAGTAATAGTAATGTAGTAGGAACGGTAGGCTGGTATGAAGAAGATCCAGGAGTATTGGGAGTACCAGAAACATCAGAAAGAGGTAATAAGTCAACATTTGTACCGACAGGAAGTACGGCAGATACGTATAGTGTTTGGGCAGTGATGTACAATGATGGATGTTATGGACCAAAAGTAGAAGTAACATACACAATAAAGGAAATACCTGCAGAACCAACGGTAGAAAATGCAGAAGTATGTTACGAAGAAGCAAATAAGACTGTAACAGCAACGGGAGTTGGAACGATAAATTGGTATTCAGATGCATCAAAGATGTCATTGATTCAGAAAGGAAGTAATGGATATTTGTCAAAAGAAACTATGCCAGGTGAGTATAAATATTATGCAGCACAAACAGTAAAAGGATGTGAAGGAAAGACGTCAATGGCAGTATTCAAGATAAAACCATTACCAAGTGTACCAGTTGTAATGCCACAAAGTAATATTTGTGATTACGATGCAGCACCAATGGTACATGCGAGTGGAGAAAATATCACATGGTATGCATCAGATAAAGCAACTGTATTGGGAGATGGAGAGACATTCCAAACGACTGATATGACATCGGGAACGAAGAGATATTATGCATCACAAACCGTTGAAGGCTGTGAAGGTGAAAAATCAGTAGTGTCTTTCACAGTATTTGAGAAACCAGCAAATCCAACAGTAACAGGAGCTAATGTGTGTGAAGGTAATGATCAAATACCAACATTATCAACAAATATGTCAATGGATAAATGGTATGCAGATGAAACAGCAAATACATATTTGGCAATGGGTTACAACTATACTCCAGTAGCTGCCGAAGTAGGAAATACAGACAAAACTTACTATGTACAACGTGATTTGAATAATTGTGTGAGTGATGTTGTTCCAGTAACATTAC
Source organism: Bacteroidales bacterium (assembly GCA_045599365.1). Classification (GTDB taxonomy): domain Bacteria; phylum Bacteroidota; class Bacteroidia; order Bacteroidales; family UBA1715; genus UBA1715. The sequence continues at coordinate 761 of JAZRVS010000024.1, read as the reverse complement.
ATGTAATTCCAAAACCAGAATTTACAATTAGTAATGACACTACATTGTGTATTTATGATGCAGTAATTCCAGTTTATGCAAAAGATTTCTCTCCTGCAATGAATGAAGCTTCAACGGTACAATGGCAAGTGAAGAGAGGTAATGTTGTTAAGCATTTTGATGGTGAAGTTGATGCTGAGGGTAATAATATTGTAGTTCCAACATCAGTTATTACAGCAGAAGACAATTATACCATATCTGGATGCTACAAATATGTATATGAAAATGTATATTGTACGAGTGATACATTATCAATGGTTTATTCAGTCAAAGGACGTGCAAGAACACCAATAGTATTCTCGTCTGTAATTTGTCAAGGAGACGAAATAAAAGATTTGAGAGCATTGGGAAGTCCAAATGTAACTTGGGGTAGCCTTGGGAATGAAAATGGCTTTATTCCAAAACCGATAGTTTGCCAAGGAACTCGATACAAATTTGATGCAGGACAAGTTCTTGATACAGGAACATACAGGTTCGTAATCTACGATATGAATATCTATGATGAAGCAAACAATTTAGGTTGTAAGAGTGAGGTAGATACAGTAACAATGACTGTAGCTCCAGCTGCTCAAACGAAATTGTTTGGACCAGATTCTGTTTGTGTTGAGACGGTAGGAGAACAATACTATACGCAATACACAAAAGAAAGTACATACTTCTGGAATGTAACAGGCGACAATTTGAATTATTCAAAGGATATGACATCGTCATCTGTACGCTAT